>JBKPDN010000124.1:0-1128 GCA_046727875.1 Actinomycetota bacterium
CCTTCGTGGTCGTCGGCGCCGGACCGACCGGCTGCGAGCTGGCGGGCCAGATCCGCGAACTGGCCTCTCGCTCGTTCCATCACAACTTCCGCACGATCGACCCCTCCACCGCCACGGTCCTCCTGATCGACGGCGGGAAGGAGCCGCTCGCGAGCTTCGGCGCCAACCTCTCCGGGAAGGGCCGCAAGGAGCTGGAGCACATGGGCGTCGAGCTGCGCATGGGCCTGCGCGCCACCGACGTCGACTTCAACGGCCTCGACGTCAAGACCCCGGATGGCACCGAACGCATCCACGCGCACACGGTCATCTGGGCTGCCGGCGTCGCGGCGTCACCGCTGGCGAAGATGCTGGGTGACGCCTCGGGGGCAGAAGTCGATCGCGCCGGCCGGGTGTCGGTGCTGCCCGACTGCACGGTGCCCGGTCACCCGGAGGTGTTCGCGATCGGCGACATGATGAGCCTCGACCACCTCCCGGGCGTCGCCGAGGTCGCGATGCAACAGGGTCTCTTCGCCGGCCGCACGATCCGGCGCCGGCTGCAAGGCGGCGGTGACAAGACAGTGTCGTTCAAGTACGTCGACCTCGGGAGCATGGCGACGATCGGTCGGTTCCGGGCCGTGGTCGAGTTCAAGGGCATCCGGCTCAGCGGCTTCGCGGGTTGGCTGATGTGGCTCGCTGTGCACCTCGTCTTCCTGACCGGGTTCCGGAACCGGCTCGGCGCGCTGTTCCGCTGGACCGGCGCGTTGCTCGGGCGTCATCGCGAGGAACGCGCGTTCACGGTGCGCCGGGCGTCCACCGGCGACGACAGCTACGCCTCAGTGATCCCGACGAACATCGACAACCAACGGACCTGACCCCATCAACGCAGCCTAGGTGGGCGCGACCTGGCGCTCGGCGCGCACGATGCGCGTCGCGATGAGCGCCATGGCCACCGCGAGGACGGCGACGGCGGCGAAGATCACCGACAGCGAGATCGTGTGCTCCAGCGCGCCGGCACCGAAGGCGGCGATGCCATAGCCGAGCTGGTACGCGGCGATGAGCCAGCCGGCGGCGATCGTCACGAGCTCGGGGAACGTGGTCTCGCCGTACCCGATTGTCATCGGGAAGAAGCCCGAGCACGCGAGGCCGGCG
>JBKPDN010000125.1:0-6712 GCA_046727875.1 Actinomycetota bacterium
CTTCACCTCCGCCGGGGTCAACGAAGACGAGGTCGACCGAGGCGATGTGACCCGGTGGCGCGTCGGCGACGGTGGCGAGCGCCGGAGTGGCGGTCTGTTTGGGGCCGATGCAGCCGTAGACGGTCGCCAGCCCGCCCACGAGCGGCGGTCGCGTGTCGGGCCCGGCGGGTGCGGTCGTCGTCGTCGGCGCCGTCGGCGCGGTCGTCGTCACCGGCGCCTTCTCCTGCGCCGCGGCGGCCTGCGCCTCGGCGGCGAAGTAGCGGGTCTGGTGCCCGAAACCGCGGAAGTTGGTCACGATCGCGGCGACGAGCACGGCGGCCGCGACGAGCACGACCGCGCGCACGATCCGCCGCCGCCCCGGGTACATCGAGCGCGGGAACCCGCTCCGGCGCAGCCGCGGCGGCGGGGGGACGAGGCTGTCGACCTCGTACTCGTCGTACTCCTGATCGTCGTACTCGTCGGCCCCTTCGTCGGCCTCCGCGTCCACCGCCGCCGTGCTCGCGGGTGACTCGCCCGTCGCGTCCGCCTCGTCCGGGCCATACGCCTGGGCAGGGTCAAAGGCTTCGGCGTCGGCTTCGCCGTCGTCGACAGTCGGCGCGGCCTCGGCGACGTCCTCCGTCGTGTCCAACGGTGGCACCTCACCGAGGACGGCGGCCGTCCACTCGGGGGAGCCGAGCGCGGACCACAGCAGGTCGACGCGATCCAGTACCTCGGCGCGCACCTCGGGCGGCGCCGGCTCGGCTGGGATCCCGGCGATGAGCTCGATCGTGTCGGGCTGGTCCTCGCGCCAGAACGAGCACGTCCGGCACACCTCGACGTGGAGCGCGGTGTGACGGAGCCACACGTCCGGGTGGTGCTCGTCCTCGCTCGCGATCAGCTTCTTCATCTGCGCGCACCCGGGCCGGGCCAGCCGCGCGACGAGGAGCGCACTCAACTGTCGTTCCACGCGCTCGTCGAGGTCGCGGACGAGCGCGACCGCGTGCGGGGGAGACACACCCATGGTGTCGGCCAGCGCCTGGTCGCCGAGAGGCTGCCGCGCGTGCAGGTCCAACAGGACCCGATCGCGGCCCGGGAACCAGGACACCGCTTCCCACACGATGGCGCCCGCGCCGTCGGCGGCCGCCGCGCCGCTCGTGCCGTCGAACTCGGCGTGCTCGTCGACGCCGATCGGGATCTCGCGGGCCAGCAGCTGCTGGCGCGCCAGCGCGAACAACCACGCTTCGAGCTTGTCGGGCCGCCGGAGCCGGTACAGCTCGAGCGCCGCGAGGACGAACACGTCCACCATCGTGTCGAACGCGGCGTCGGGATCGCGCAGCACCGAGGAACAGAGGTCGTACAGCCGGTCCGCGAAGCGGTCGTAGATGGCTGACAGACCTTCACGGTCACCCGATCGCGCCGACGCCACGAGCTCTGCATCGGTCCGCATCGTGGACACAGGCTAGATGGGCGTCGCTCCCCAGCGAGATCGGGGACTAGACAGGCGCCCGTGACGGCGGGGGCGTGGGCGCTGCTGGTCGTGGCCGGACTGCTGGCGGCGGGGGACTGGCTCGCCGTCGCCCGTGCGAACAAGGGCCTCGAGTACATCTGCAAGCCGGGGGCGCTGGCCGCTCTGCTCGGGGTGGCCGTGACGCTGGACCCGACCTTCGGCGACGTGCGCGCGTGGTTCGTCGTCGCCCTGATGCTGTCCCTGGCCGGCGACGTCTTCCTCATGCTCCCGTCGGATCGGTTCGTCGCCGGTCTCGCCTCGTTCCTCCTCGCGCACGTCGCCTACGTCGTCGGCCTGACCCGCCACGGCGGCGCTGCGGCGGCGGTCGCGATCGCGGCGATCCCCGTGGTCGCCGTAGCCGGGATCCTCGGCGCCCGGTTCCTTCGGGCGGCACGCGCAGCGGGGCAGCGCGAGCTCATCGGTCCGTTGGTGGCGTACATGGCGGTGATCGCGGCGATGGTCACCTGCGCCATCGCGTCTGGCGTCGTACTCGCCGCTGTCGGTGCGGTGTTGTTCATGGCATCCGACGCGCTGATCGCCGAGACGCGCTTTGTGGGGCCGCAGGAGCCGGAGCTTGCGACGGCGACCAAAAAGCTTCGAGCGTGGGCGCCGGTCGTGATCATCGTGACCTATCACCTGGGCCAGGCCGGCCTCACGCTCTCGCTCGTACGCTGACGACGTGTCGGCCGGCAGTTGTGTCGTGCCCGACCCGGCTTGGAGGAGGACCCGTGCGCAAATCGATCGACGACGCCGTCGACGACCATCCGGCCGACGACGACGAGCGGCCGCCCGTTTCGTGGGCGGTCGCGGTGTCCGACGACTGTGACGCGTGCGGCGCGGGCGAGCTGCGTGTGGTGCTGACGGTCGAGGAGGCGGGTCGCGCCGGCTACGGGCTCGTCGGTCACCTCTCGCCCGACACGACGAGGCGGCTGCGCGCCGCCCTGGTGGCGGCGCTGCGCGAGCTCGGCGAAGACCCAGGCCCGTAGAGCTACAGCAGCAGAGGCGCCTTGGCGCGCGGGGCTCGTTCCCGCCGCCGCTGGCGGTGCTCGGCAATCTGGTCGACCGAGATCATCGCCACCCGGTGTTCCTCGGCGAACAGCTCGAGGAACGGCACCCGCGCCGGTGAGCCGTCGTCCTGGAGGACCTCGCAGATCATCGCCACCGGTGGCAGCCCCGCCAGGCGCGCCAGGTCGACGGCAGCCTCGGTGTGGCCCCGCCGCTCGAGCACGCCGCCTGCCCGGGCGCGCAGCGGGAACACGTGCCCGGGCCGGACGAAGTCGGTCGCGCGCGTCGTCGAGTCGAGCACCTTGCGGATGGTGGTCGCCCGGTCGGCGGCGCCGATGCCGCTCCCGGCGGTCGAGTGGTCGATCGAGATGCAGAACGCCGTGTCGCACGTGGCGCGGCCCGCGGGCAGCATCGGCTCGATGGCGAGCTCATCGAGGCGGCCGGCGTCACACGGCATGCACACGAGCCCACGGGCCCAGCGGAGCATGAAGTTCACGGATTCGCCCGTCACCCAGCTCGCGGCCATGGTGAGGTCGCCTTCGTTCTCGCGGTCTTCGTCGTCGACGACGAGCACCATCTCTCCCCGACGAATCCGCCGGACTGCCTCGTCGATCGTGGACAGCTTCATCGCACTCCTCAATTCGGGACTCGCTCGGGTTGCAATGCCCCTCCCGGCAACGTCACGACCATGCGGCAGCCGTGAGGATCACGGTTCTCGGGATGGATGTTCCCGCCGTGCAGGTCGACGATCCACAGCGCGATCGCGAGGCCGAGACCGGCCCCGCCGTCGCTGGAAGCCCGCGCGGGGTCAGCTCGGTAGAAGCGCTCGAACACGCGCGCCTGCTCCGCGGCGGCGATTCCCGGCCCCTCGTCGCACACCTCGATCGTCACCGCGGACTGCTCGCCCGCGGGTGCGCGCCGGGCGCGGACCTCGACGCGCCCGCCGGTCGGCGTGTAGCGCACCGCGTTCTCGAGCAGGTTGGCGACGACCTGGTGCACGCGCTCGGGGTCGCCGTCGGCCGTGAGCCCGGGCGTCTCGACGACAACCGCGACGTCGACACCGGGCGCGTGCAGCTGCTGCTCGCGCACGGCGTGCTCGAGGACCGGCTTGACGTCGAACTCGCTCCAGTCGAGCGGGACCGCGCCGGACTCGAGTCGCGACAGGTCGAGCAGCTGGGTGACGAGCCGCCCCAGCCGCTCCACCTGGGCCAGCATCGTGCGGAAGGTCTGCGGGTCGGGTGCCTCCACCCCGTCGACGAGGTTCTCGAGGACGGCTTGGAGCGCGGTAATCGGCGTGCGCAGCTCGTGCGAGACGTTGGCGACCAGGTCACGGCGCAGCCGGTCGGTCTCGGCGAGCTCGGCTGCCATCCGGTTGAACGCACGCGCCAGCTCGCCCACCTCGTCGCGCGACGTCGCGGTGACTCGGCGGTCGTAGTTGCCTTTGGCCATCGCGCTCGCGGCGTCGGACATCTCGCGCAAAGGTGACGTCATCCCGCGCGCGAGGAACCGCACCATCACGAGCGCCAACGACCCTGCGATGACCCCGCTCACGGACGGCCACACGCCGACCTTGATGCAGAGCCAGTACACGAACACCGTCACCGCGACGGCGGAGAAGATGACCGCGCCGAGCTTGATCTTGAGCGACGGGACCGTGTCGAGCGGGCGGTGCCGGCTCACGAGCCGCTCCCGCGTGCAGCCGGGGCGGCGGTGAGCTCGGCGTCGTCAGCGGCGTAGCCGACGCCGTGCACCGTGCGGATCACGTCCGGCCCGAGCTTGCGCCGCACCGCGCGCACGTGGGAGTCGACGGTGCGCGCCCCGGACCCGTCGTGGTAGCCCCACACCTGCGCGAGCAGCTGCTCACGTGTGAGCACTTCACCGGGGCGGCCGGAGAGGTGCGCGAGCAGATCGAACTCGGTCGGGGTGAGATGGACGTCCTCGCCGCCAAGGCGCACGCGCCTGGTGGCGAGATCCAACTCGACGTCGCCGATCCGAATCGTCCCGCCCACCTTGGCGGCCGCGCCGGCGCGCTCGACGCGTCGGAGCAACGCGTGCACGCGTGCGACGAGCTCGCGCGCGCTGAACGGCTTCGTCAGGTAGTCGTCGGCCCCGACCGCGAGCCCGACAACCATGTCGGTCTCGGAGTCGCGGGCGGTGAGCATGAGCACGGGCAACGGCCGGTCGTGCTGGATGCGGCGGCAGACCTCGAGGCCGTCCAGGCCGGGCAGCATGAGGTCGAGGACGACGAGGTCGGGGTGCACGCGCGCGCACACCTCGACGCCGGACGGGCCGTCGAGGGCGACTTCGACCGCGAAGCCCTCGCTGCGGAGGCGTGCCGCGACTGCCGACGCGATCGGGGCTTCGTCCTCGATGACGACGATCGTGCGGGCTGGGGTGGCGGCGGCCGGTGCCGGAGGCATTGCACGCCAGGATAAGGAACGGGTTTCGCAGGAGTCTCGCCAGACCTGTGGAGATTCGGTGCAGATGCCGCGACCGGACCGTGGCAAGGGGGATCGATCAGCCGGGCAGGTCCACGACGGCGTCCATCAGGCGCTCCCGCAGCGCGCGGTCGAGCGAGCCCAGCGGCTCGTCGAGTATGAGCAGATCGAGGGGCAGGTGCTCATCGGAGCACGGTGTCGGTCCACTCGTTGATCCAGGCGTCGCGGTTGTCTGCGATCTGCTTGGACGGCAGCGACAGCGGCCTCGGCGCGACCTTGGCGAACTTCACGAACGCGGCCGGCAGCTTCGTGCCGTCGCGCGCCGGGAACACGTACATCTGGAGCGGCAGGTCCTGCTGGAACCTCTGGGAGAGCGTGAAGTCGACGAACTGCTTCGCTACCTTCTCGTGCGAGGTCCCCTTCAGGATTCCCACGAACTCGATCTGCCGGAAACAGGTGTCGAGCAGCGCGCCCGTCGGTGCGTCCTTCGGTTGAGGATCGGCGTTCACGACCTCGGCCGGCGGGCTCGACGCGTACGACACGACGAGCGGGTAGTCGCCCTTGCCCGAGCTCCCCGAGAACTCGGTGTTGTACGCCTGCTCCCAGCCGTCGACCACCTTCACGTCGTTGTTGCGCAGCTTCTCCCAGTAGCCGCGCCAGCCGTCGTTCCCGAAATGGGCGACGGTGGCAAGCAGGAACGCGAGCCCGGGCGAGGATGTCGCAGGGTTCTCGGTGACGAGCAGTCCCTTGTACTCGGCCTTGGCGAGATCCTCGAAGGTCCTCGGGATCGCGAGCTTCTTGTCGGCGAAGTACTTCTTGTCGTAGTTGACGCAGACGTCGCCGCTGTCGACCGGGGTGACGCGGTGTTTCGGGTCGAGCTGGAGGTCGGGAGAGATGTTCGCGAGCGCAGGCGACTTGTACGGGATGAAGATGCCCTCGTCGAGCGCGCGGCTCAGCAACGTGTTGTCGACGCCGTAGAACACGTCGCCGAGCGGGTTGTTCTTGGTGAGGATCGCCTGGTTGACGGCCGCGCCCGCGTCACCAGACGGCAGCACCTTCACCGTCACGCCCGTCTGCTTCGTGAACGCACGCATCACGCTTTTCGACGCGTTGAACGAGTCGTGCGTCACGAGCGTGATCGTTGTGCCACTCGATCCGGACGGCGTTGCCGGCGCCGCTGCCGCGACCGGGCCGACCGCGCCCACGGCCGAAACGAGCAGCGCCACGGCGATGGCGCGCAGCGGGAGACGGCGCATGTCAGGTCTCTCCGGTGTCGGGTTGCACGGCCAGTAAGGCGCCGTGCTCGAGTGAGACGGTGGCGACGGGCTCGGAGAGCTCGTTGCTGATGCCCCGCGTGGAGCCGGGCAGCAGGTCCTCGCCGTCGAGCGGGTAGCGCAACCCGGTCGTCCGCACACCCCGGGCTGCACCTCCCACCGCGAGCAGCGAGCACAGGTCGCCGGGCGTTCCGGACAGTCGGGCGCGCTCGTGGATCACGGTGATGCGCGCATCGCCCACGAGCGCCTCGATCTCGATGTCGGCGAAGACGGGTGACGCCATGAGGAGCGCGTTGGCGAGGAAGTGGTCGAGGCGTCCGCCGGACCCACCGACGACGATCACCCGGGTCGCGCCGCGGTCCCGTGCCGCGCGCAGCGCGAGCTCGAGGTCGGTCTGGTCCTTCTCGGCGGGGTACCGCCGAACCTCGGCGCCTTCCGCCACCGCGGCGTCGACAGCCGCGGGGTCGGCCGAGTCGAAGTCGCCGACCACGAGGTCGACGCGACGGCCG
>JBKPDN010000126.1:0-3623 GCA_046727875.1 Actinomycetota bacterium
GGTGTCACTCGCCTCGATCGGCCAGCGCGACAAGATCGCATTGCCGAATGACGCGTCGCCGTCGTCGAACCCGGCAACGAAGACGTGCTCGTAGCCGAGCGCGTCGGCGAGCGCCTCGGGCTGGCCGGGACCGTCCTGCACGTCCCACACCTCTTGCAGCGCGACGACGTCGGCGTCGAGGCCGCGCAGGGTCTCGACGATCGCCGGCTGTCGGTCCTGCCAGGGCCCGAACCGCCACCAGACGTTCCAGGTGGCGACGCGCAAGCGGGTATCGATGAGATCGAGGGGTTCCATACGCTTCGCGACGAATGCCTACCAGGCGTCCTAGGCTGGCGCCCAGGAGCATCTACGCAGCGGGAGCGATCGATGATCGACTACGCGACCCTCGATTCGGCGGCCGGCCACAACTGGTACGACCTCGATCCCGACCTGCAAGCACGCGTGCGCCGCGACTGCCCGCCCGAGGACCTCGCGTGGGCGGACGCCAAGCTGCGCGAGTTCGGCGGCCTCGTCGGCGAGCGGGTGGCCCCGAACTCGGAGGTCGTCGACGCCCACCCGCCCGAGCTCGTTCGCTACGACCGCTGGGCCGACGAGGTCAACGAGATCGTCCACCACCCCGCGGCTCTCGACTCGAAGCGAGCCCTCTGGGCCAGCGGGTACGTCGGCGGCTTCGCGCGCGACGAGGCGGCGCGGGGTCGGGCCGCCCCGGGCGTGGTGATGGCCGCCACCAGCTACCTGTTGTCGCAGGCGGACACGGGCCTGGTGTGCAGCCTCGGCATGACGAGCGGCGTCGCCGGGCTGGTCGCGGCGTACGCGCCGCCGGACGTGCGCGACTCACTGCTGCCCGGCCTGCGGGCCGACAGCTTCGACGGCGGTGTCGACGGCTCGATGTTCCTGACCGAGCGCGACGGCGGTTCCGATCTCGGCCGGACCGTGCACTGCACGGCGCGCGACATCGGCGACGGGCGCGTCCTCATCAACGGCGAGAAGTGGTTCTGCTCGAACATCGACGGCGCAGCCATCGTGATGCTGGCCCGGCCCGAGGGCGCGCCCGACGGGCCCGCCGGACTCGGTCTCTACCTCGTCCCGAAGGTGCGCGAGGACGGCTCGCGCAACGCGATCTCGATGCGGCGGCTCAAGCCCAAGCTCGGCACGAAGAGCGTGCCGACCGGCGAGGTAGAGTTCCACGACGCGCTCGGCTACGCGCTGCGTCCTCGCCGCAACGACGCCGACGGTACGGGCGGCGACTCCGACGCCGGTGGGCTCGGCCGGATGATGGAGATGGTCAACGGCTCCCGGTTCGGCGTCGCCATGATGGGCCTCGGCATCGCCCGCCGTTCCTTCCTCGAAGGCGTGATCTGGGCCCACCACCGGCGCGCGAAAGGCCGGCTGCTCGTCGACTTGCCGCTCCTCCGCGAGCAGCTCGTCGACATGCTCGTCGAGCTCGAGGCTGCATTCGCGCTCGGCTTCGAGCTCGCGGCCGCGGCCCGCTCGCCGGACGGCGCCCGCCTCCGCCGCATCCTCGTGCCCGCAGCCAAGGTGCGGCTGTGCCGCTTTGGCGTCGAGGCGGCGAGCCAGGCCGTCGAGCTGCACGGCGGCAACGGCTACTGCGAGGACTGGCACCTGACGCGGCAGCTGCGCGACGCGCAGTGCCACCCGATCTGGGAGGGCACCGAGCAGATCTGTCAGCTCGACGTCCTGCGCGCGATCCGGCGCGACTCGGCGCACGAGGCAGCCTTGGCGCGCATCGACGCGGCGATCAGCGCGGCCGGTACCGGGCCCGAGTACATCGCCGAAGCGGTCGAGACCGTCACCGCGGCGCGCAACGAGCTCGAGCGGCGCGTCGACGAGCTCCCCTCGCTGGACGCCGATCTCGCCGAGGCCCGCGCCGCGCGGCTCACCACCCAGCTCGCACGCACGGCCGCAGCGGCGTTGCTGCTGGAGCAGTCGGCCGATCCGCACAAGGCGCTGGTGGGCCTGCGCTTCGCCCGGCGCAACCTCTCCCCCGGCGGCGTGTGGGACGATCAAATCGCGACGGTGGCGGGCCGCGAGCTCCTCGCGTTCGACGAGCTCGACCACGCGACCGCGGAGAAGGCCGCCGCCTGAGCTCATCGAGACCTTCACCTGACCACGGGCGGGAAGGAGGCGAGTGCGGTGGAGACGACGTTCAACGTCCCGGGGTCGATCGCGGTAGTGACCGGCGCGTCGTCGGGGCTCGGTCGCCGCATGGCGCTCGACTTGGCCGCACGGGGCGCGATCGTCACCGGCGTGGCCCGCCGTGAAGGGCTCTTGCAAGAGGTAACGAGCGAGATGCAGCGATCGTCGCCCCACTCCGGCTACGTCGTGTGCGACGTGAGCGACACCCACAGGTATGCCGGCGTGCTGTCCGATCTCGAAGCCACACACGGTCGCATCGACCTGCTCATCAACGACGCCGGCATCGGCGAGCCGGACGGCGACGGCATCGAGAAGTACCGCGCCGTGCTCGAAACGAACTTCTTCGCCGCCGTCGCCGGAACGCTCGCGGTTCTGCCCGGGATGGCCGAGCGCGCGCACGGGGTTGTCGTGAACGTCTCGTCCGACACCGGCCGCGCCCCCGGGCCGGGCGAGCCCGCGTACGCGGCGTCGAAGGCGGCGCTCAGCGCGT
This sequence comes from Actinomycetota bacterium, assembly GCA_046727875.1. Taxonomy (GTDB): domain Bacteria; phylum Actinomycetota; class Acidimicrobiia; order IMCC26256; family JACDBD01; genus JALZAA01. Next base: position 2,648 of record JBKPDN010000126.1, read on the forward strand.
TCACGGAGAGCCTGTCGTACCAGGTCGAAGACCACGGCGTCCGCCTCCACGTCCTGTACCCCGGCTACGTTCCCACGCCGATGACGGCGGGCTCCGATCCCACCAAGGTGCCGCGGTTCGTGCGCCGCACCGAGGAGCAAGTCTCGCGGACGGTGCTCCGCGGGCTCGGCAGGTCTCGTGTGGAGATCGACGCGACGTACGTCGCGCGTCTTGCGCCGGTCGCCCGTGCGCTCGTCCCCGGCGCCTACCGCCGCGGCGTGAAGTCGTTCACCCCGAGCTGAAGAACATGCGCGACCTCCTCGGCATCGACGTCGCGACCGATCCGGCGGCGTGGCGCGCGCTCGGCTTCACCGTCAACGGCCGCGGCGTGTGCCCCGTCGACGGCGTCGCCATCCAGCTCGGGAGTCCCGGGCGCAAGATCAGCGGCTGGACCCTGGCCGACGTGCCCGTCGGCGTCGAGGTGGACGGGCTGCCGACCGTCCCGGCACCGCTGCCGGCCGAACCCGCGTCCCATCCGAACGGGACGATCGAGGTCGACCACCTCGTCGTGATGTCACCGGATCCGGACCGGACGATCAAGGCCTTGGCGGCGCACGGCGTCGAGCCGCGCCGCCAGCGGCACACCGACCAGTACGGCCCGCCGTTCACGCAGACGTTCTTCCGGCTCGGCGGGCCGATCCTCGAGCTCATCGGGCCCGAGAAGCCCGCCGGCCCCGAGCCGGCCCGGTTCTACGGCGTCGCGTTCACGGTCCGCGACCTCGACGCCACCGCCGCGCTCCTCGGCGAACGGCTCGGCCGTGTCAAGGACGCGGTTCAGCCGGGCCGGCGCATCGCGACGCTGCGTCGCGACGCGGGCGCCGGCATCCCGCTGGCGTTCATGTCACGCGGCGCCGACGGCGCCGAGGTCAGGACGGTGCGGGACTAATAGCCCATGCCGCCCGAGCTCCCCGACGAAGCGGCCGTCGTGGCGGTCGGG
>JBKPDN010000127.1:0-5862 GCA_046727875.1 Actinomycetota bacterium
ACGCCTGCCCTACATGTTCCTTGCGATCCTGCTCCTCAGCTTCGTGCTCCTGATGCTCGTGTTCCGCTCGCTGCTCGTTCCGCTGAAGGCCGTGATCATGAACCTGCTCTCGATCGGCGCGGCCTACGGCGTCATCGTCGCCATCTTCCAGTGGGGCTGGCTCAAGGACGTTGTCGGCATCGGCAAGGAAGGCCCCATCGAGGCGTGGGTGCCGATGATGCTCTTCGCGATCGTGTTCGGCTTGTCGATGGACTACGAGGTGTTCCTGCTCAGCCGCATCAAGGAGGAATACGACCGCACCCACGACAACGCCGACGCCGTCGCGCACGGTCTTGCCAAGACCGCGCGTCTCATCACCGCCGCCGCTGCCGTCATGATCTGCGTGTTCGGCAGCTTCGTGCTCTCCGACCTGCGGGTCCTGAAGCTCATCGGCTTCGGGCTGGCCTTTGCCGTGTTCATCGACGCGACCGTGGTACGGCTCGTGCTCGTCCCCGCCACGATGGAGCTGCTCGGTGACCGCAACTGGTGGTTCCCGAAGGCGCTCGAGTGGCTCCCGCGCGTCCAGGTCGAAGGCGAGCCCGATCTCGTGCCCGAGGAGCAACGCCCGCTCGAACCCGTCGCCGGCAGCTAGCTGTAGATCCCAGTCACGTTGGTCATGCGGCGGGTAGCCGCGAGGCCGGTGCTCGGTGACTGAGGGATGACGGGTGGAACAAGGTCGCGGAGCGACCCGAGTAAGGGGGAAGACCACGTCGCAGGCGCAAGGTGATCCGTTCGGGGTGGTCGTGCCGGTATCGGGCGGGATTTGGGTATCGTCCGGGCCAGCCGTGACGAGAAAGGGCGGCTCATGCGAACCGTGCGCGCTTCTCTCGTCGTGATGGCGGTCTGCCTGGTCGGAGCATTCGTCGCCGCGCCGGCGGTCGGGCAGGCCACGCAACCGGGGACGATCACCGAGTTCCCGACTCCTGCCAATTCGCAGCCCGTCGGCATCGTGCAGGGCCCCGATGGCGCCATGTGGATCACCGCGAACGACGCCGACCGCGTGTTCCGCATGACGACCGACGGCCAGATCACGAACACGTTCCCGTCGTCGGGAGACGCGCTCAACCAGCCGAACTTCATCACCGTCGGTCCCGACGGCAACCTGTGGCTCACCGAGGACGACGACATGGATTCCGGAGGCAACGCGATTGCGCGGTTGACGCCTGCCGGCGTATCGACGGTGTTCCCGCTCCCGAACAACCTGAGCGCGCCCCAGGGAATCGTGCTCGGCCCCGACGGAAAACTGTGGTTCGCAGAGTTCGGGACGGGAGGCAACCGGATCGGCAGCATCGATCCGAGCGCGCCCAACCCCGGTGCGACGATCCAGGAGTACAACCTCGCCGCCGGCGCGGGGCCGTTCGGGATCACGGTCGGACCGGACGGCCTCATCTGGTTCACCGAGGAGCTCGGCAACGCGATCGGTCACCTCGACCCGTCGGCTGCCAACGTGCAGGCGAGCCTCGTCGAGATTCCTCTTCCCGCGGGCCAGAGCAACCCCACCGGGATCGTGACCGGCCCGGACGGGAAGCTGTGGTTCACGCTCCAGAACAGCGCCCGCATCGGCACGATCACGACGGCGGGCGCCATCGGAGGCTTCGATCTGCCGCAACCGGGCCCGACCGAGCCGACCGGGATCACGGCCGGTCCCGACGGAGCCCTGTGGTACGCGCTGAGCGGTCAGCCGGCGGCGATCGGCCGCATCACGACGACCGGCGAGATCACGTCGGCCGCGTTGCCCGTCGCGACATCGGATCCCTTCGTTGTCAATCCCGGCCCTGGGTCCACACTGTGGTTCACCGAGATCGCCTTGGGTGGGAACGGCGATCGGGTCGGCCGGATCAGCGACATCGTGCAGCCCACGCCGCCACCCGCACCGACGCCGACGCCGGTCGTCGTGCAGCCGACGTTCACGGGGTAATCGCTCGAACCGCTTGATCGTGTCCCGTCTCATACCCTTCACCGATGGCGTACGTGATCGCGGGGCAGACCATCTCGCTCGATGGATACGTCGCCGACGCGAACGGGAGCGCCGAGGCGCTCTATCCCGACCTGGCCGCGCTCCAAGGCAGCGCCTACATGAACGCCATGATCGAGGAGACCGGTGCGGTCGTCATGGGCCGGCGGTCGTTCGAGATGCCCGACGACCCGGACTCGATCGCCGACAACTACGAGTTCCAGGCGCCGATCTTCGTGGTGACACACCATCCTCCGCCGTTGACGCCGAAGGAGAACGAGCGCCTCACGTTCACGTTCGTGACCGACGGCGTCGAGTCCGCCGTGGCGCAGGCGACGGCCGCCGCACGAGACAAGGCGGTGACGGTGGTGGGCGGTGTCGACGTGATCCGGCAGCTGCTCCACGCCGGTCTCGTGGACGAGCTCCGCGTCGACGTCATGCCCGTCCTGCTGGGCGCCGGTCTTCGCTTCCTCGACGACCCGTCCCTCGCGCGCGTCGACCTCGAGAAGATCGCAGTCGAGCAGGTCGGTGCCCGAACCAGCCTCCGGTTCCGCGTCAGTCGACCGTGATCCCGCCGACCGACTCCGCACGGCCGAATAACGTACGACGGCCGATGAAGGCAGAAGGGGAGTGAGCTCGAACGTGGATGGAGACGGGGAGCGGGCGCGGTCCGAAACGGCGCGTCCGTTGCGGCTTGCGGTCATCGGTGCGGGCATGGCGGGGATCCTCAGCGCGATCAAGCTGCAGGAGGCCGGCCTCACCGATTTCACGGTCTACGAGAAGGCCGATCGGGTCGGTGGAACGTGGCGCGAGAACACGTACCCGGGCCTGTCCTGCGACGTCCCGTCGCACCTGTACTCCTACTCCTTCGCCCCCCGCCCGGAGTGGACTCACCGCTACTCGCCCGGTGGAGAGATCCAGGCGTACTTCGAGCAGGTCGCTCGCGACCACGGCATCGACGGCGGGGTTCGATACGGCGACGAGGTCACGAGCTGTCGATTCGACGATGGCCGTTGGGAGATCGAGACGGCGGCCGGCCACCGCGACGAAGTCGACGTCGTGATCGCGGCCACCGGTGTCCTCCATCACCCGAGAATCCCGGACATCGAAGGCATGGACGACTTCGACGGCGCCCTCTTTCACAGCGCACGCTGGGATCACGACGTCACCATCGACGGCGCGCGTGTCGGGATCGTGGGCACCGGCTCAACCGCCGTGCAGATGGTCTGCGCGCTCGTCGGACGGGTCAGAGAGCTCACCCTCTTCCAGCGGACCGCCCAGTGGGTCCTCCAGGCGGACAACCCGCCCTACACGAACCACGACCAGGAAGGGTTTCGGGACGACCCCGCGCGGCTGTCGGAGCTGCGCACGCAGCTCACCCAGTTCTTCGACGTGTTCGCCAACGCGATCGTCAACGCGGACTCACCCGAGATGCAGATGGTCGCCGACGCGTGCAAGTCCAATCTCGAGGACAACGTGCGGGACTCCGAGCTGCGCGAACGGCTCCGCCCCGACTACCAGGCGGCCTGCAAGCGACTGATCATCTCGCCCGACTTCTACGAGGCGATCCAGCAGCCGAACGCCGAGCTCGTCACAGAAGCGATCGAGCGCATCGAGCCGACCGGGGTTCGCACGCGCGACGGCCAGCTCCACGAGCTCGACGTGCTCGTGCTCGCCACGGGTTTCAAGACCGATGCGTTCATGCGACCGATGACCGTGAAGGGGCGGGACGGTCAAACCCTCGATCAGGCCTGGGCAAAGCGACCCAACGCGTACATGTCGATCTCGATCCCGGACTTCCCGAACTTCTTCATGATCAACGGTCCCAACGGCCCGGTCGGCAACTTCTCGCTGATCGAGGTGGCCGAGCTGCAGTTCGGCTACATCATGAAGCTCGTCGAACGACTCCGCTTGGGCGAATGCCGCGAGATCAGCGCGACGCAGGAAGCGATGGACCAGCACGAAGCTGCGCGCGTCGAAGCGGCCAAGCACACGGTCTGGGTGACGGGCTGCCGCAGCTGGTATCTCGACGATCGGGGCATCCCAGCCACGTGGCCATGGTCGTTCGATCGCTTCCGCGCCGAGATGCAGACGCCGAATCCGGCGGCGTTCGAGGGGCGCTAGCTCGGCGGCGGCCCCAGACCGTCGATCGCGGCGCGGAACGCCAGCGCCCAGCGACGATCGACCGACGTCGCCGAGGTGCCGAGCCATCCCGCCCGCTCTTGGAGCGCGAGGCCTTGCGCGAGCGCGAGGAGCGCATGGGCGATGTCGGTCTCGTCACCGACCACCAGTCCCGCGTCGATGCACCGTCGCACACGCGAGAGGATGAACTCCCGGACGGAGCTTCCAGCTGCGAGCTCGTCCGGCCCGGGGTCGAAGTCGACGAAGGGCCGCGAGAACATCACCTCGGTCAGTACGGGGTTCGCACGCGCGAACTCGCGGAACACGTCGACGACGCGAAGGAGGTCCGCCCGTGGCTCGTCGGAGTCCTGGAGTGCCGCAAAGCGGTGCTGCAGTCTGCGGAAGCCCTCGAAGAACACTTCGCGCACGAGACCGGCCTTGCCGCCGAACAGCTCGTACACGGCGGGCGTCGAGGTGGCGGCCTCCTGCGCGACCCGTCGGGTCGTGAACGCCGCGACGCCGTCACTTGCGAGCATCTCGACCGCGACTTGCACGACGCGATCACGCAGCTCTGGCGTCCGCTGCTTCGTTCTGGGCACGAGCGTGTCCTCAGGCCGTCGACCGCAGGTCGCCGCCGTCCGCTTCGATGCCCGCTCGGATCGCGCGCAGCGCCTGGTCGCGAACCGCGAGCTTGGTCGCTGCGTGCGCGTCCTGGTCGAGTCGGCCCAACTCGATCGCGACCTCGCGAGCAGCCCTGTCGAGCTCCGACGGCGGCACGACGCGGTCGAGGAACCCGGCGTCGACGGCGTCGTCGGGGGAGTACACCTCCGCGTTGATCATGGCCCGGTTGAAGTGGGCGGGCGCCAGCCTCTGCCGGCAGATCTCGATCGCGGCGTGCGGCATCGTGATGCCGAGCGCCACCTCGTTCGCGGTGATCTTGTACGGACCGGCCGCACCGACTCGATAGTCACCCGACTGCAAGAGGAAGACCGCCATCGCGATGGCGTGGCCGGGGCACGCGACGACGACCGGCAGCGGGAACGAGAGCATTCGCACCGCGAGCTCGAAACCCGCGCCGACCATGTCGCGCGCATCGGGCCCGCCGGCTCGGAGCGTGGGCAGATGGAACCCGGCCGAGAACACGCCGTCGCGTCCCCGGAGCACGACCGGCGCTCGATCGGCGGCGGCTCGGTCCAGGGCCGCGTCGATCCCCTGGAGCATCTCGGGCGACAGGGCGTTCACCTTGCCGTCGTCCATCGTGATCCTGGCGATGTTGCCCTCGAGCTCGTACCTGACGGGCTTTCCCACGGCGCACTCCTCGGGACCGGTGAATCGTTACAGCGTCACGAAACAACGTAACGACGTGAGGGCCGAGGACGCAACGAGCGCCCGCGGTTTGGCGGCATCGGACCCCTGGCAGCGGCTGGATTCATCGCGGCCGCCACCGATGAGTTCCGGTAACCCTGCCCGTCGTACCAGGGAGGCTCTGCCGCTGAAGGGAGGACGCCATGCTGGGGAACACAGACGTGACGACGATGGTGCCGGTCGATGACATCGACGAGGCCGCGGAGTTCTACGGGACAGCGCTGGGGCTCACGACTGTGGACCGCTCTCCGAACGTGATCCAGTACCGCAGCGGCGCCAGCGTCCTCATGGTGTACGAGTCGGAGTTCGCCGGGACGAACAAGGGAACCACCGCGCTCTGGAACGTCGACGACCTCGAGGGCACCGTGCAGGCGCTCAAGGCC
>JBKPDN010000128.1:0-3377 GCA_046727875.1 Actinomycetota bacterium
CCTCGAGGCCGATCACCGGTTCCCACGTCGTGGTGGCGGTGGCCGTCATGCCAGACTCCCGCCGTGAGCGAACGACCTGATCCCGATGCGTTCGCCGTCCGGCGCGACGAGGTACGCAACGGCGTCTCGCTCGCGTACGTGCACGAGGGCGTCGGTGGCACGCCGATCCTGCTCGTCCACGGCTACCCCGAGACCAAGCGCATCTGGTGGCGCAACATCGGCCCGCTCGCCGAAGCCGGCTTCGAGGTCATCGCGCCCGACCTGCGCGGCTACGGCGACTCCGATCTCGCCCCCGACGGCTTCTACGACGTCACGGCGTACTCGCTCGATCTCTACGCGCTGGTGCACGACGTGCTCGGGCACGAGCGGTGCATCGTCGTCGGCGGCGACCTCGGCGGCGTGGTGCTCTACGACCTCGCGCTCCGCTACCCCGGGTTCGTCGAGCGCCTCTGCGTCTTCAACACCCTCGTCATCCTGCGCGCCGAGCTGTTCGAAGCGGCCGGCATCACGGCCGACGACGACCGCGCCACCCGCCCGACGGCCGACTACTTCCGCCGCCAGGGGTCGGAGCCGGAGGCCCTCATCGCCGAGCTCGACACTCCCGAGCGACGCCGGGGCTGGGTGGCGGCGATGTACGGGCACCGCCTCTGGGCTGCTCCCGGGCACTTCGAGCCCGACGACGTCGACTTCATGACCGAGCCGTTCGCCGACCGCGACCGGCTGCGGGCGAGCTGGGGCAGCTACGAGACCGCGTACGGGAACCGTCCTATGGAGGACGCGCCCAAGCTGTTCGAGACCTGCCCGGTGCCCGCGCTCGTGCTGTACGGCCCCGAGGACCACGTGGTCCCCGACTCGTTCCCCGCCCGCGCCCGGGTCGCGTTCACCGAGTGCGTGGGCCCGTTCGTCGTCCCCGACGCCGGGCACTTCCTGCAGTGGGAGCAGGCCGACGTGCTCAACCGCGCGCTGACGCACTTCTGCCTCTGAACGGAGATGCGCGCTCACTGCGCCGCGTCCTCGATCGCGCGCGCGACCCGGAACATCACCGGCTCGCCCAGCGCGGGCGCCAACACCTGCACGCCGATCGGGAGATCGTCGCCGTCGGTCCCGAAGGGCACGCTCGCAGCGGGGTGGCCGGCCAGGCTGGTCGGGACCGTGCACACGTCCGACAGGTACATGGAGAGCGGGTCGTCGGTCTTGGCGCCGAGCTCGAACGCCGTCGTCGGTGAGGTCGGCCCGAGCAACGCGTCGAACCGCTGGTAGGCGCGCGCGAAGTCGCGGATGATGAGGGTGCGGACGCGCTGCGCCTGCCCGTAGTACGCCTCGTAGTAGCCGGCCGACAGCGCGTACGTCCCGAGCATGATCCGTCGCTTCACCTCGGCGCCGAACCCGGCGTCGCGGGTCTTGGCGTTCATCGTGGCCGCGTCGGGCCCGTCGACGCGGAGGCCGTAGCGCACGCCGTCGTAGCGCGCGAGATTGCTCGACGCCTCGGCCGGCGCGATCAGGTAGTACGCAGACAGGCCGTACGCGGCGCTCGGCACCGAGACGCGCTCGATAGTGGCACCTTCCTTCTCGAGCGCGAGCGCGGCCTGCTCGACCGCCGCCGCCACCTCCGGCTGCACACCGTCGACGTCCGTCAGCTCCTCGACGATGCCGATGCGGATTCCGTCGACGCCGTCGTCGAGTACGTCACGGACGCTCGGCGCGGGCTCGGCGATGGAGGTCGAGTCGAGTCGATCGTGCCCGCCGATCACCTCGAGCAGCAGCGCGGCGTCGGCGACGGAGCTTGTGAGCGGGCCGATCTGGTCGAGCGAGCTTGCGAACGCGATCAGGCCGTAGCGGGACACGACGCCGTACGTCGGCTTCACGCCCACGACGCCGCTGAGCGCGGCCGGCTGGCGAATCGAGCCGCCCGTGTCCGAGCCGAGGCCGAGCGCCGCGAACCCCGCCCCCACCGCCGCCGCCGACCCGCCGCTCGATCCGCCGGGCACCCGGTCGGGGCGGCGCGGGTTGCGGGTCGGACCGAACGCCGAGTTCTCCGTCGACGAGCCCATCGCGAACTCGTCGAGATTCGTCTTGCCGATCGGGACGCCGCCGGCCGCCACGACGCGGTCGACGACGGTGGCCGAGTAGGGCGGGCGCCACCCTTCGAGGATCTTCGACGAGCACGTCGTCGGGATGCCGCGCGTGCACAGGTTGTCCTTGAGGGCGACCGGGACGCCGGCGAGGGGCCCGGGATCCTCGCCGCGCCCGACGGCGGCGTCGACGGCGTCGGCAGCCTCGCGCGCTTCGGTGGCAAGCACCGCGTTGAACGCGTGCAGCTCGGGCTCGCGCGCCTCGATGGCGGCGAGGTGCTCCTCGACCACGTCGCGCGCCGAGCGCTCACCGGCGCGCACCGCCGCCGCGAGCTCGACCGCGCTCACGGCGCCTCGCCGAGGATGCGGGGCACGCGGAACTGGCCGTTCTCGGCTGCCGGGGCCTCCGCGAGCACCTCGTCGCGATCCAGGCCGGGCCGGGGCTCGTCCGGGCGCAGCACGTTCACCAACGGGAGCGGGTGCGCGGTCGGCGGGACGTCGGCGGTGTCGAGCGCCGAGACCTCCGCCGCGTGGTCGAGGATCGCGCCCAGCTCCCCCGTCAGCTGCTCGATCTCGTCGTCGGTCAGCGCCAGCCGAGCCAGCATCGCCACGTGCTCGACGTCCGCTCGTGTGATCCGCGCACTCTCACTCACGGGCCGGATTCTACGGACCGGCTGCCCGCGAGCTCAGCGGCGTTTGGAGCGCGGACCGGAGCCGTAGTCCTCGAACGGGTCGTCGCGCTCGCGCACGGCGTCCCGGAACCCCACGTCCTGGGCCCGGGCGACGAAGTCGAGGCCCTCTTGCGTGTGGCGCGCGATGCCGTCGAAGAGCGTGCCGAGCGTCCGACTCGACGCCAGCCCCATGCTCTCGGCCGTCTGGTTGCACAGCAGCTTGAGCATCTGGAGCTGGTTCATCGGCAGGCGGGCCATGCGACCGGCCAGGCCCGAGGCGTGCTCCTGGAGCTCGTCGTCGGGGACGGCCTCGAGGATCAGGCCGATGCGAGCCGCCTCCGGCGCCGGGATCTCGTCCCCCGTGAGCAGGTAGCGCTTCGCGTGCTCCAACCCCATGCGGTACACCCACATCGCAGTCGTCGGCGTGCCCCACACACGCGCCGGCGGATAGCCGAAGACCGCGCTCTCGCCGGCGACGATGACGTCTGTGCACAGGACCATGTCGGTGCCGCCGGCGATGCACCAGCCCTGCACGGCGGCGATCGTCGGCTTGGACGCGTACCAGAGCTTCATGTACGTCGCGACGAAGCGCGACATCATCTGATAGTCGGCGACCGAGTCCCAAACCCGACTC
>JBKPDN010000129.1:0-3965 GCA_046727875.1 Actinomycetota bacterium
CGCAGCGCCGACGACGACCTCGACCGCCTGGACCTGATCGCCGAGATGCCGAAGCTCACCACGACGCGGGGCCGGCGCGACAACTGGCGCTGCCCGGTCGACGACGTGCGCGCGCTGCTCGGACGGGCCGAGGCCGGACGGACCGCCGTCGTCGGCGCGCAGCAGCAAGCCATCCTGACCGTGCTCCTCGCGCGTCTTCGTGGCTTCGTGCGCACGTACGCAGACGAGCGTCGCCGCGACGGCCGGCTCGAGTTCCACGACCTGCTCGTCCTGGCGCGCGACGTGCTCAAAGGCAACCCCGCCGTGCGCGCCGAGCTCGCCCAGCGGTTCCGTGTGCTGCTGATCGACGAGTTCCAGGACACGGACCCGCTCCAGATCGAGATCGCGGTGCTCCTCGCCTCGGACGACCCCGACGCCGGTTCGAAGCCGTGGTGGGAAGCATCGATCACGCCGGGGCGCGCGTTCTTCGTCGGTGATCCGCAGCAGTCGATCTACCGGTTCCGGCGTGCCGACCTCGAGCTGTACCACCGTGTCCAGCACGAGCTGCGCGAGGGTCGCCTCGAGCTGGCGCAGAACTTCCGCTCGGTCCCGGCGATCCTCGACTGGGTCAACCACGTCTTCAGCGCGTTGTTCGACGGCGCCGAATCGTCTCATCGGTCGCCGTCGCAAGCTCCGGCTCCTGCGGCGACGGTCGGCAAAGCCGCCGCCGCCGCGGGTGCGCAGGCCGCGCACGTGACGCTGGCCGCGCGTCGCGACCAACAGCCGACGACGGCACCCCCGGTCGCGACCTTCGGCGGGCCGGCCGACGTCGAACGGGTCGGCGAGGTCCGCGCCGAGGAGGCGGCGGCCGTCGCCGAGCTCGCTCGTCGCATCAAGGAGGAACGCTGGCTGATCGTCGATCCCGTCACCGAGGAGCTGCGACCGGCCCGCTACGACGACGTCGCGCTCCTGCTCCCGACGCGCACGACGCTCCCCGACCTCGAGGACGCCCTCGAGCGAGCCGACGTGCCGGTGAGGATCGAGAGCCAGTCGCTCGTGTTCGCGACCGCCGAAGTGCGGGACCTCCTCGCGATCCTCACCGTCCTCGACGACCCGACGGACGAGATCGCGCTGATCGCGTCGTTGCGTGCGCCCGCCTTCGGATGCGGCGACGACGAGCTCGTCGACTACCACCACCGGGGCGGGCGCTGGGACTACCGTCACCCGCCGCCGGACGGCCTCCCCGCCGATCACCCGGTGGTCGAAGGCCTCGCCGTGCTCCGCCGTCTGCACGATGCGCGCTGGTGGCAGTCGGTCAGCCAGACCGTCGAGGCGGTCGTGCGCGAACGGCGCATGCTCGAGCTCGCCGTGACCCGGCGCCGGCCGCGCGACCACTGGCGGCGCATCCGGTTCTTCCTCGACCAGGCCCGCGCGTACGACGCCGCGTCGGGTCGCGGCCTGCGCGGCTTCGTCGACTGGGTGGAGCAGCTCGCCGACGAACGCGCCCGTGCCGTCGAGGTCGTCGTGCCCGAGCCCGACGACGACGCGCTTCGTGTCCTCACCGTCCACGGCGCGAAGGGCCTCGAGTTCCCGATCGTGATCCTGGCGGGACTGAACGTGGCGCCTCCGTACCGGACGACGCCCGTCCTGTGGAACCCGGACGGCTCCTTCGAGGTCCGCGTCGGGCGGGCCCAGCAGGGCACGCGCTTCGAGACCGGGGGCTGGGAGGAGCGAGCGGCCCGCGAGGACGAGCTCGACGCGGCCGAGCGGTTGCGGCTGCTGTACGTGGCGACGACGCGGGCGCGCGATCACCTGCTCGTCAGCCTGCATCACAAGCCGGGCACGAAGTGCCACGCGGCCCGGCTGTGCGAGCACGAGGACGCGCCTGCAGTGGCGCTCGAGCTCGGCCGGAACGCGCCGGAGCAGGTCGCGTCGCCCTCGCCCGGCGACAACGCTGCGGGCGCGGAGGCTCCCGGGGCGCGCGACGCATGGATCGCCACCCGCCAGGAGCTGCTGGCGCGCATGGCGCGCCCTGCGACGGTTGCTGCCACCGCGCTGGCGAAAGAATCGCCGCCCGAGGCCGAGCCCGACGCCGGCCGCCCCGATCCGGGGCTCGCCAAGGACGAGCCGGTCGACGACCGGCCGGCGTGGCGCCGCGGCCGCGCCGGCACGGCGCTGGGGCGGGCGGTCCACGCGGTGCTGCAGTCGGTCGACCTCGCAACCGGCGCCGGCCTCGAAGCGACCGCCCGGGCCCAGGCGCTCGGGGAGGGCATCCCGCAACGCGAGGCGGAGGTCCGCGCCCTCGTCCGCAGCGTGTTGCAAGCGCCCACCGTGCGCAACGCCATCGCGGGAGGCCGCTACTGGCGCGAGGTGCCGGTCGCCGCCGTCATCGACGGCGTCACCGTCGAGGGCTTCGTGGACCTGCTGATCGAGACGCTCGAGGGCCTCGTCGTCGTGGACTACAAGACCGACCAGGCCCCCACCGACGCCGACCTCGCTGCGGCGATGCAGCGGTACCGCGTCCAGGGCGCCGCCTACGCCCTCGCGCTCGAGCGAGCGCTGGGCACGCCGGTGGCCCGCTGCGTGTTCGTGTTCGCTCGTCGCCGTCGTGCCGTGGAGCGCGACGTCGACGACCTCCGAGCCGCGGTCGCCGAGGCGGAGCGGCGGGTTCGGGCGCGCGTGTGATCGAAGTCACCGACCGCGCCGCGGCCCGAGGTCGCAGCCCTGGGCCGCGAGCAGACGCTCGGTTGCTGCGTCGTTTAGATGCCGAGTGGCAACCCGAGGCCGGCAACCCCCGCGTTCGGGTTGAACGCCTGGGTACCCAACGCCAGTTGCGCCGTGTTCGACGTGTGGGCGTGCAGGTAGTTCAGCTCGCGGCTGACGTCGCCGACGCCGTTCGAGCCGGCGAGGGGCGCGATCTGCACCGTGCTGAGCACACCCAGCGCGTTGCCGTTCGTGTCAAGGAACGCACTCCCCGAGTCGCCGGGGATCCCGGGCGTAGCCGTGTACACGTTGTGGCTCCAGCCGCCGCCGTCGTCACCGAGGCTGATGCCACGCTTCGGGCTCAGCTGGCTGACGCCGCCGCGCAGCTCGGAGTTGCCGTACGAGTACACGCTCTGGCCCTGAGTCGTGCCGGCCGTGTTGATGCCGCCCGGGCCGCCCCAGAACGGGATCGACGGGTTGACCTTCCCGACGTCCGCCGGGTTCAACTGGATCAACGCCAGGTCGTTGAACTGGCACGTGTTGGCGTCGCTCTCGCCGAGGGCCTGCATCGTGAGCCAGGAGTTGTAGACCATGACGCCCGGCTGCGACGCGCCGGTCACCTGCACCTGCGTGCCGATGGGCAGCGAGCCCGACGTGCAGCCGTTCGTCGCCGTGTTCCCGCCGGTGCCGGAGCAGTGGGCGGCCTGTCCGATGTACACGTTCGAGGCGTCGAAGAAGACGAAGTTGGCGGTGCACTGCGCGCCGGCCGTGAACGTCTGGACGCCGGGGTGGACGGGCGCGGTGGCGGCGGGCGCCCAGGTGGGCGCAGCGGCCGCACTCGGCGCCTCGGCCGCGACGACCGGCACTGCGATGGTCACGAACGTGACCCCGGCGACGAAGACGCGGGCCGGCAATCTCATGGTTGTCCTCTCCCTCGACTGATCGGATTGACCGAAATCGGCGGTTCGGGAGAGTAGTGCCACTCGGGGGAGAATGCGGCGTACCCCGGACGGTGCCCGTCGGCTCTCTAGTGGGCGACGGGGCGGCCCCTCGGCCGGGCGGCGCCTCCCCATGCTCTGAGGTGGGGCGAAGATACGCCTCGCACCCGAGCCGAGGAGCAGCTTGTGGCCTACAGCGCCGTTAAACGCCTGCTGATCGGGCGCCCGCTGGCGACACGGGAGTTCGAGCACCAGCGTCTCCCCAAGCGTCTTGCGTTGGGCGTCTTCTCGACCGACGCGATCGCCTCGACCGCGTTCGCGACCCAGGAGATCCTGGTCGTGTTG
>JBKPDN010000130.1:0-5227 GCA_046727875.1 Actinomycetota bacterium
CGGCCCTCCCCCGACCTCGGCGGCCAGGTCGCCCGTCTCCTTGAGGTCCAGGCCCGAGCAGAAGCCGCGCCCGGCCCCGGTGAGGATCACGACTCGGCACTCGCGGTCGCCGGCGACGTCGGCGAGCGCGTCGCGTAGGTCGGTCACGAGCTCGCGGCTCATCGCGTTGAGCCGGTCGGGCCGGTCGAGCGTCAGCAGCGCGATGCCCTCGCTGATCGCCTCGCGGCGGACGGTGCTCATGGTTCCCTCCCCACGGCCGCCTTCCGGGCGCGGGTGAGCAGCTCCGGCGCACCGAGGCGATCCGACAACGGCTCGAGCGCGGCCGTGGGGCCCCGCCAGCCCCACTCGTCCACGGTCCCGACGGGGGCGTCGGCGCGCAGCGTCGCCAGGTCGCGGAACAGCAGAACCTCCCGCTGCCCGTCGACGAGCGTGGCCGCGAGCTTCGGCGCCCCGCGTACGGTGACGTCCCACGCGCCCGGGTCGTCGGGAATCGCGTCGAGGTGCTCGTACCGGGCCAGCACCGTCGCCGCCGACTTCGCGCCCCATCCCGGGAGCCCCGGAAACCCGTCGGCGTTATCGCCTACCAGCGCGAGCCAGTCGGGGATCGACGCCGGGGACACGCCGAACTTCTCTCGGACGGCCGCCTCGTCGAACAGGCGCCGTTGCCGGCGGTCCAGCTGAGCCACGCGCGGATCGGCGACGCACTGCGCGAGGTCCTTGTCGGGCGTGCAGATCAGCACCCGCTCCACGCGCCGGTCGTCGGCCGCGACCCGCGCCGCAGCCGCGAGCGCGTCGTCGGCCTCCTCGTCGACCATTGCCCACACCGTGACGCCGAGCGCGCGCAGCGCGTCTTCGAGCAGAGGAAACTGCGCGAGCAGCTCGGGGTCGACACCGGCGCTGGTCTTGTATCCCGGCCACATGTCGTTGCGGAAGGACTCGATCACGTGGTCCGTCGCCACGCCTATATGCGTCGCGCCATCTTCAAGGAGCCCGAGGACCGAGCCGAGAACCCCGCGGACCGCGTCGACCTCCATGCCGTCGTCGTCGAGGTGTCCGGGCAGCGCGAAGTAGTAACGGAACAGTTCGTAGGTGCCGTCGACAAGGTGCACGTGCACACGACTGACGCTAGCGGCTGGTCGCGGGACGCTCGCTTGCTAGGGTCGGCTCTCGCGGCGGACGGCGGCTTTGCCGACCGTCGCCGCAAAGCCGGAGCTTGCGACGGCGTTACGGAGGACAATGGGCAGTCGCGGCGAGAAGCGCACGCGGAAGGGCAAGGCTCGGACGCATCTTCCGAAGGTCGGGACGCGCGATGAGGCCCGCGCCGAGCAACACCGGGAGCGCGAGGCGATCGCCGACACGATCGGCTTCGGGAGAACTCCCGCCTGGGTGCAGTGGGCGGCGCTCTTGGTCGGCGCGGTGATCCTGGTCGGGGGCGTGGCGACGCTGATCGCCCTGTTCTGATTCTCCGGCGCGCTACTCGGCGTACGTCCAGTCAGGACGCTTGCGCGCCTGACGTTCGTCGTAGGTCGCGACGCCATCGCGGATGTCGACGAGCTTCGCCACCGGCACCTCCGGCGCCGGCGCCGCGCCTTCGAGGTGGGCGGCGAACTCCTCGGGGAACTGCCGCAGCAGGCTGCCGATCAGCGCCTGCTCCTGGGCGCCGAGGAAGCAGCGATTGGCGTCGGTGACGGTGTCGAGGCGGGCGCCGATGACCTCGACGTCGTGATCGATCCCCTCACCCTTGGCGATGCGGTCGAGGTACGCCGTCACCTCGCCGGTCCCGAACTTGCACGCCGGGCACTGGCCGCACGACTCGACGTACAGAAACCGCGAGACGGCGCGCGCGACACTCACCATGTCGGCCGTGTCGTCGTACACGGTGAAGCCCAGCGATCCGAGCCCACTGTCGATCTTCACGAGGTCCTCGTAGGTCACAGGCACATCGAGGTTGCGGGCGGTGATGACGCCGCTCGCGACGCCCGACAGGACGGCTTTGATCGTGCGACCGGGTCGAGGTCCGCCACCGATGCGGTCGATGACATCCTGCAACGAAGTGCCGAGCTCGATCTCGGCGACGCCCGCGTGCTGCACGTCGCCGACCACAGTGGCGATCGCGACGCCCGGCGACTCCTGGGTGCCGAAGCCGCGATACCAGTCGGCACCGTGCCCGAGGATCGGCACGACGTTGGCGATCGTCTCGACGTTGTTGACGAGCGTCGGGTTCGAGCTCGGCACCGCGACGCCGTCCGAGGAGAGATCGATACCCGCCGACCAGCCCATCTGCGGCATAGCGGTGAACAATCCGTAGATGTACGGCGGGAAGAGGCGCGGCAGGGGATCCTCGCCCTCGATGACCTCGAGCAGCGCTTTCTCCTCCCCGAACAGGTACTCCTCGGGGCCGGTGACGAGCGTGATCGGCACGTCGCCGAGGAGGCCGGCGTCGCTCATCTCGCGCAGCGCGCGGGTCAGCGCCTCGATCTCGAGCTCGAACGACGACTTGACCGCGAGATACGCGCCGATCGCGTCGACCGCGGCCGCCGAGATCGCGAGGCCCTCCACCACCTGGTACGGGTTGCGACGCATCAGCATGCGGTCCTTGAAAGTGCCGGGCTCCCCCTCGGCGCCGTTGGCGACCGCGTACCGGTCCCCCACCTCGGGCCCGCCCGCATGGATCGACGCCCACTTGCGTCCCGTCGGGAAGCCGGCCCCGCCCCGCCCCCGTAGCCCCGACCGGTCGATCGTCTCTGCGACACCATCCGGACCGAGCTCCCGGGCCCGCACCAACCCCTGCCCGCCCTCGAAGCCGTCGATGTACTCGTCGAGCGAGGTGAGCGGCTGATCCGGCAGCAAGACGGGCACGGCGGCTCCCCTGGTGACGGTGGGCGATGCGTGCGCTGGGTGCCAGAGAGTCCCCCGGCGCACGCATCATTGTCGACGATGGACGTGGCCCATATCCGCATCGGGATCCGGGCGGGCGCGATCGCCGGCGTGCTCAGCGGCGCGCCGTCGACCGTGTACGCGCTGGTCGCGCGCCGTCCACTGCTCGACACCGTGCAGGCCGCGGGCACGGTGCTCGTGCGCGACGACGCCTCGCCGACGACGCTCACGGTGGCCGGCGTCGCCGCTCACGCCGCCATCTCGCTCGGCTGGGGCGTCGTCCTGACCGCCGCGCTCCCCCGCCGGCGCACCGCGCTCTGGGGCGCCCTGGCGGGGCTCGCGATCGCGGGCCTCGATCTCGGCGTGCTGGGCCGGCGGTGGCCACGGATCCGCGCCCTCCCGGCGCTGCCCCAGGTCGCCGACCACGTCGCGTACGGCGCGCTGGTCGGCGCCGTGCTCAGCCGCTCGGCTCGGAGGCGTTGAGCGCGACCCGCTCGAACTCCCGCACGCCGACCTCGATGATGCGGTCGTGCGCCCATGCCATCACGGGCCGTGCCACCGGGAGCAGACGACGCAGCAACGAGTCGCGCAGCTCGAGCGACCAGACGAGGCGCGCCGTGCACCCCGACGGGTGGGGCGCGATCTCCAGCCGCGCCGGCCCCTCGAGGTCACCGGTCACGCGGCCCTCGATGCGCTCGGGCGGCACGGCCCGGTCGACGTGCACGGTCACACGTAGCGAGTACGGCAGCGGGGCCCGGATCACGCAGTCGGTGCGCGACCCGTCGTGCAGCCCGTCGCTCTCGAACTCCCGCAACCAGCTCCACCACTCGGGGTAGCGATCGGTGCGCGACACGGTCGCCCAGAACGCCTCCGGCGCCACGGTGAACTCCCACTCGCCGTCAAAGTGGAAGGGCTCGGCCACGAGCGCGCTCAGCCCCGCTTCAGTCGTCCGCGCAGTGCGGTGAACGCCAGCGTCATGCTGATCGTCCCGACGATCCCGATGGCGAGGAACCCCACGCCGATGTCGTACAGGTCCCACCCGCCGTACAGCAGCGACCGCATGCCGGCGAGCAGGTACGTGACCGGGTTCCACGCCGCGATCGCCTGCAGCCACCCGCTGAGCGAGTCGAGCGGCAGGAAGGACGTCGTGAGGAACGCGAACGGGAAGAACAGGATGAAGCTCGTGTTCACGGCGGCGGGGTTCCCTGTCTTCAGGGCGATCGCGTACGGGAAGCCGGTGAACGCCAGCCCCCACAGCCCCGCCATCAGGATGAAGACGAGGATCCCGGGGACGCCGGTCTCGAAGCGGACGCCGACGATGAACCCCATCGCGATCACGGGGATGGACAGCGTCGTGATGAGCACGAAGTCGGCCATCATCAGGCCGAGGAGGAGCGACAGCCGGCGGATCGGCGTCATCAGCAGGCGGTCGAAGTACCCGTTCTGGATGTCGGTCACGAGCGCGCTCGCGCGCGAGAGTCCGGTGACCGCGAAGATGATCGCGACCGGCAGCTGGAACGCCTTGAAGTCGATGCCGGTGCTCGCCTCCGCGAGCGGCTCGAGCGCCCCGATGTTGATGACGTAGAAGAACACGGGCACCACGAGCGCGGGCACGACGAACTCGATCTCCCGTGGCACGGCGCGGATCGACCGGGTCGCGATCCCGATGCAGTCGGCCAGGAAGCCCGCCGGTCGGGCGCGGATCTGCGCGTCGTCGACGGTCACGGTCGTCACTGGTCCTCCTCCGCTTGTTCTGCCTGGATGTGTCCCCCGGTGAGCTCGAGGAACACGTCGTCGAGTGTCGGCTCGCGCAACGTGAGGTCACGCACCTTCACCCCGCACCCGTCGAGCGCGATCGCCACCGGGCTCAGCACCGCCGATCCGTCGACGGCCCGGATCGTGAGCTCATCACCATGGACGTCGACCCGATCGACGCTCTCGATGACCTCGACCGCGTGACATGCTCGTTCGGCGCCGCCGTCGACGCGCGCAATGATGACGTCCGAGCCGAGCGATCGCTTCAGGTCGGCGGGCGTGCCCTCGGTGATCAGCTGCCCGTGGTCGATGATGCCGACGCGGTGCGCGAGCGCGTCGGCCTCCTCGAGGTACTGCGTCGTGAGGAAGATCGTGATCCCCTCGGTGTTGAGGCGGCGGACCTCCTCCCAGACGCGGATCCGGCTGGCGGGGTCGAGGCCGGTGGTGGGCTCGTCCAGGAACAGCACCTGCGGGTTGTGGACGAGCGCGGCCGCGAGGTCGAGGCGGCGCCGCATGCCTCCCGAGTACGTGCTGATGCGGTGCCCGAGTGCTGGGCCGATGTCCACCAGAAGCGCGAGCTCGCGCAGCCGCACGT
>JBKPDN010000131.1:0-2715 GCA_046727875.1 Actinomycetota bacterium
GCCCTGAACCGGAGCGCTTTCCCTGCGGGCGGTAGCCTCACGGGCGGCGACGGCGGCTTTGCCGACCGTCACCGCACGAGCCGGAGCTTGCGACGGCGACCGAGGAGGGTTCGTGAAGGGCGTCATCCTGGCCGGCGGCACCGGCAGCCGGCTCGACCCTCTGACCCGCATCACCAACAAGCACCTGCTCCCCGTGTATGACCGGCCCATGGTCACGTACGCGATCGAGTCCCTCGTGCGGGCGGGCCTCACCGAGACGATGGTGGTGACCGGCGGGACCCACGCCGGCGAGTTCCTGCGCCTACTCGGGAACGGTCACGAGTGGGGACTCGACCGGCTCCTCTACGCCTACCAGGAGCGTCCCGGCGGCATCGCCGAGGCGCTCGGTCTCGCCGAGCGGTTCGCCGACGGCGACAAGGTCGTCGTCGTGCTCGCCGACAACGTGTTCGAGCGGTCGATCGCGCAGTCCGTCGAGCGCTTCCACCAGCAGGAGACGGGCGCCCGCGTCCTCCTGGCCGAGCTCGGCGACCCCACCCACCTGCGTCACCTGGGCGTCCCCGAGATCGTGGGCGGGCGCATCATCGGCATCGCCGAGAAGCCGCAGGATCCGCCGAGCCCGTACGCGGTCACGGGCGTCTACTTCTACGACGGGTCGGTGTTCGACGTCCTCCCGGAGCTCACGCCGTCCAACCGCGGCGAGCTGGAGATCACCGACGTCAACAACCACTTCGTCGAGGCCGGCACGATGGAGTACGACGTCATCGAAGGGTTCTGGGGCGACGCCGGTGAGTCCATCGACGCGTACTACGCCGTCAACGACTTCGTCCGGCGCTTCGGTGCCAACAAATAGGCGCATGGCAGCGGTCACCGAGTCCGACGCCATTACCGGTGTGCACATCGTCGATCCGCTCGTGCATCGCGACGAGCGCGGCATCTTCGTCGAGACGTACCGGCGTGAATGGTTCCCGAACGGCCGCGAGATGATCCAGGGCAACCGGGGCGACCGGCAGGCCGGTGCCGTGGTCGGCCTGCACTACCACCTGCACCAAGCCGATTACTGGTACGCCGCCAGCGGACGGGTGCGGGTCGTCCTGCACGACCTGCGTGACGGGTCACCGACGGACGGGGCCACGCTCACGCTCGACCTCGGGGAGAACGCCGACGGTGTCAACGACCACCGCGGTGTGTTCATCCCGCCCGGTGTCGCGCACGGTTTCGCGTCGCTGACCGACATGACGATCACGTACCTCGTCGACCAGTACTACAACCCGGCCGACGAGCTCGGGGTTGCGTGGGACGATCCGGAGATCGGCGCCGACTGGGGCATCGCGGACCCGATCCTCTCCAAGCGCGATCAAACCAACCCGCTGCGCAAGGAGATCGAGCCGCAGTGGCGCCCGCACCTGGGCCTGCGAACATAGAGCGGCCATGAACATTCTCGTGACCGGCGGGGCCGGCTTCATCGGATCCAACTTCACGCGCTACTGGACCGAACACCACCCAGAAGACCACGCGGTGGTGCTCGACCTCCTCACCTACGCCGGGAACCGCCCCAACCTCGACGACGTCGAGGATCGCATCACCTTCGTCGAGGGCGACATCGCCGACTTCGATCTCGTGGAGCAGGTGCTGCGCGGCCGGTCGATCGACGTCGTCGTGAATTTCGCCGCCGAGTCGCACAACAGCCTCGCCGTGATCGACCCCGGGCCCTTCTTCCGTACCAACGTCGTCGGCACGCAAACGCTGCTCGAGGCGGCTCGCAGCGTAGGGATCGACCGCTTCCATCACATCTCGACGTGCGAGGTGTACGGCGACCTCGCACTCGACAGCACCGACCTCTTCACCGAGACCTCGCCGTACCAACCGCGCACGCCGTACAACGCGTCCAAGGCGGGGGCGGACCACGCGGTGCGGGCGTATCACGAGACGTACGGCCTCCCGGTCACGATCACGAACTGCGCCAACAACTACGGGCCGTACCAGTTTCCCGAGAAGGTCATCCCCGTGTTCGTGACGAGCGCCCTCGACGACACGCCGCTGCAGATGTACGCGTCGACCGAGAACCGGCGCGAGTGGATCCACGCCCTCGACCACTGCGCCGCCATCGACGCCGTGCTCGAGCGCGGGCGCGTCGGCGAGACGTACCACGTAGGCACCGGCGTCGAGAAGAGCATCGAGGAGATCGCCGACGCCGTCCTCGCCGAGCTCGGGAAGCCGTCCGATCTGAAGACGATCATCCCCGACCGGCCCGGGCACGACCGCCGGTACATCCTCGACTGGTCGAAGATCCGGCGCGAGCTGGGCTGGGAGCCGCAGATCCCCTTCGACCGGGGACTCGCGGAGACGGTGCAGTGGTATGCGAAACACCGCGACTGGTGGGAGCCGCTCCGGGAGCGGGCGCCGGTCGTCGAGGGATCCGCCTGGAAATGACGCGCGTTCTCGTCACCGGCGCCGCGGGCCAGATCGGGCGCGAGGTCGTCGACGCATTCGCCCGGGACGAGGTGATCGCCGCCGACCACGCCACGCTCGACGTCGGCGACCGCGACGCGGTGCTGCAGGCGATCACGTCGACCGCGCCCGACGTCGTCGTGCACGCCGGTGCCTGGACCGCCGTCGACGCCTGCGAGGGCGACCCCGACCGCGCGTTCCTCGTGAACGCTCTCGGCACGCGCAATGTCGTCGAAGGCGCCCGCCGCGCCGGCTCCTGGCTGTGCT
>JBKPDN010000132.1:0-5758 GCA_046727875.1 Actinomycetota bacterium
ACGACCTCGAGCGTGCGACGGAAGTCGTCCTCGGTCTCACCCGGGAAGCCCACGATGAGGTCCGTCGTCACCGCCAGGTCGGGGATCGCGTCGCGGGCACCGGCGAGCTTCTGGAGGTACCGATCAGCGGTGTACCCACGGTGCATGCGCGCCAGCGTGCGGTCGCCGCCCGCCTGGAGCGGGAGATGCAGGTGCTCGCAGACGGCGGCGCACTCCGTCATGGCCGCGATCGTCTCCGGCCGGAGGTCCTTCGGATGCGGCGACGTGTACCGGATACGGCTGATCCCGTCGACGGCGTCGATCGCCCGCAGCAGGTCGGCGAACCGCGGCGCGTACTGGCCGGCGCCGAGGTCACGACCGTACGAGTTCACGTTCTGGCCGAGGAGCGTCACCTCGGTGACGCCCTCGCCCGCGAGCTCCTCGACCTCGCGCACGATGTCGCCCATGCGGCGGCTGACCTCGCCTCCGCGCACGATCGGGACGATGCAGAACGTGCACGAGTTGTCGCAGCCGATCTGGATCGTGACCCACGCCGAGTGGGCGACATCGCGGTGTGCGGGCAGCGCCGACGGGTACGCCTCGTGCTCCTCGAGGATCTCGACGATCGGGCCTTCCAGCCGGGCCCGCTCGAGGAGCGCGGGCGCGTGCGCGAGGTTGTGCGTGCCGAACACCACGTCCACGTGGCCGGCGCGCTCGACGATGAGGTCGCGGTCCTTCTGGGCCAAACAGCCGCCCACGGCGATCTGGACCTCGGGTCGCCGCTCCTTGAGGCCCTTGAGACGCCCGAGGTGGCCATAGAGCTTGTTGTCGGCGTTCTCGCGGACGCAGCAAGTGTTGAGCACGACGACGTCCGCCTGCTCGACGTCGTCGGTGTGCTCCATGCCGTCGGCGGCGAGCAGGCCCGCAATCCGCTCGGAGTCGTGCTCGTTCATCTGGCAGCCGAACGTGCGGATATGGAACCGGCGCGGCGACGTCACGACGACCCAGTCTACGGACGGCGCCGTTCGGGGATCACCGCCGCAGGCAGCCGTTCACGACCCCTCGACAGCCGCGGCCATGCGGGGCCTGGTCACTACATCTAGTCACAGAGGTGGTGTGGGGGGCGGTACGCGACCGCCCCCCACACGCGTGCCTCCGGCGTCCGCGTCCTAGTTGTCGATCTCGAGCTTGGCGTCGTCCTCGGCGTGTTTGCCGTTGGATCCCGCAGGACCCTTGCCGTCTTTGCCGTCGCTCTTGGCGTCGCTCTCGCTCTCGCTGTCGCCGTCGGCCGAGAGCTCCTCGATGCCGACAGCCTGCTTGATCTTCTCGCTGACCTCGAACATCAGGTCGAGGTTCTCGGCGAAGAACTGCTTGGCGTTCTCACGCCCCTGCCCGAGCTGCTCGCCCTCGTACGTGAACCACGCGCCCGACTTCTTGACGATGCCGAGGTCGACGCCGACGTCGAGCAACGAGCCCTCCCGGCTGATGCCCTTGCCGTACATGATGTCGAACTCGGCCATCTTGAACGGCGGCGCGACCTTGTTCTTCGCCACCTTGACCCGCGCCCGGTTGCCGATGATCTCGGTGCCGTCCTTGATCGACTCCACCCGCCGGATGTCGAGCCGCACCGACGAGTAGAACTTCAGCGCCCGACCCCCCGGCGTGGTCTCGGGCGAGCCGAACATCACGCCGATCTTCTCCCGCAGCTGGTTGATGAAGATGCAGATCGTGCGCGAGCGGTTGAGGTTGGCCGTGAGCTTGCGCAGGGCCTGGCTCATGAGCCGGGCCTGGAGGCCGACGTGCGTGTCGCCCATCTCGCCCTCGATCTCGGCCCGGGGCACCAACGCCGCCACCGAGTCGATCACGACGACGTCGAGCGCGCTGGAGCGGATGAGCATGTCGGCGATCTCGAGCGCCTGCTCGCCGGTGTCGGGCTGGCTGATCAGGAGCTCGTCCACGTTGACGCCGATGGCGGCGGCGTACACCGGGTCCATGGCGTGCTCGGCGTCGACGTACGCGCACATGCCGCCGTTGCGCTGCGCCTCGGCCACGACGTGCATGGCCAGCGTCGACTTCCCCGACGCCTCGGGACCGAAGACCTCCACCACCCGACCGCGGGGCAGGCCCCCGATGCCGAGCGCGATGTCGAGGGCGAGGGCGCCGGTGGGAATGGCGGCCACGCCGACGTTGCCGCGCTCCCCCAGCTTCATGATGGAGCCCTTGCCGAACTGCTTCTCGATCTGGCCGACGGCCATCTCGAGCGCCTTGTCGCGTTCCACGTCGGAACCCTCCTCGTCGTTCTGCGATGTCGTGCGTTTCGGGGGAAGCGCCGTCGGAAGCAACCTACGGCGAGGGTGTGACAACTACCTCTGATGCCATCCGGCATCTCCCGAATGACACCGCTGTAACTTAGCCCGAACACCCGTTCGATGCAAGGATCTCGCCGCGCCGCAGGTCAGCCGAGCGGGAAGCGGGCCCGGGCGACGTACTCGGCGCCGCGGCGCCGGACCGTGCTCTGGAACAGCACCACCTCGCCCGCCGTCCATGCCTTCCCCACCGGGCCCGGACCGAGGTCGGCGACGACCGGACGCAGATCCACCGGCGTCTTCAGTCGGACGAGTGTGAGGTGCGCGTGGTACGGCCGAGGCTCGGGCGCGTAGCCGACCGGCTCGAGAAGCGCGCCGACCGCCGCCGCGAGCTGGACGAGCAGCGCCTGGCCTTCGCTGACGCCGAGCCACAGCACGCGCCCGCGCCGTTCGCTCGGGAAGGCGCCGGCCGGCCCGAGCTGCACGGGCGCAGCGCGGATCGCGAGCGCGCCGAGCGCGTCGCGCACCCGGTCGAGGTCGACGCGGTTGCCGAGGAACTGGAGCGTGAGGTGCCACTGCGCCCGCGTCGTCCGGCGGGCGGTGCCGGGGACGTCGACGCGCGCTGCGAGCTCCCCCACCGCGTCGAGCACGTCGTCGGGCGGGACGACGGCCACGAAAGCGCGGACGAGCTCGGGCTCGCTCACCCCATCGACAGGAGCTTCATCCGGAGAAGGTTCAGCAAGGAGATCGTGGCGAACTGCCGCACCATCTCGCGCTGACCCGGCAGCCGCGTCCCCATCGCCTCCGCCGGCTCGTCGCCCACCGCGAGACCGAAGAACACCGTCCCGGCGGGCTGACCGTCCTGCTCGTCGGGCCCGGCCACGCCGGTCACGCCCAAACCGACGTCGGCATCGAGGACCCGGCGGGCGGCCGCCGCAAGCTCGCGTGCGCACTCCGCGCTCACCACGTGCTCTGTCTCGACGCCGAGCACCGAGCGTTTCACGTCGGTCATGTAGGCGACGATCGCGCCTTTCAGCACGTCACTCGTGCCGGGAACGGCGACGAGACGCGATGCCACCAGGCCGCCGGTGATCGACTCGGCGAGCCCCAGCGTCATCCCGCGCTTACGCAGGAGATCGAGGACGACCGTCTCCATCGTTTCGTCGTCGACGCCGAACACGAGGTCGCCCAGGACGGCTCGGAGCTCGCGTTCTTCGGGCTCGATGAGCGCGCGCGCCTCTTCGAGGGTCGGCGCCTTGGCGGTGATCCGGACGACGAGTCCTTCGATCCCGCGAGCGAGGAACGCGATCGTCGGGTTCGTCTGGGCATCGACGCGGTCGGCGATCATCTCCGCCAATCCGGATTCCGACGTTCCCCACGTCTTGAGCGATCGCGAGACGATCACCGACTGCTGGCCGGCTCGGCGCAGCACGTCGGGCAGCACGTGCTGGTTCATCATGAGCTGCATCTCGTACGGGACGCCGGGAACCGCGTAGACGACCTTGTCGCCGATCGGCGCCTTGATCCCGGGAGCCGTCCCGACCGAGTTGGGGATCGGTTCGGCGCCCACCGGGATGTCGCACTGGCGAAGGTTGTTCTCGGGCATCTCGCGGCCCCGAGACGTGAACAACGCAGACACCCATTCCACGAGGTCGTCGCGGCGCTCGAGCTCGACGCCCATCACCTCAGCGATCGCTTCGCGGGTCATGTCGTCAGGGGTCGGGCCGAGCCCACCGCAGACGATGACGGCGTCGCTGCGGTCAAGGAGCTCGCGCAGCGCTTGCACCATCCGGCCGAGGTTGTCGCCGACCTGCCGGTGCTCGTAGCTGTCGATGCCCGCCTCGGCCAGCCGCTCCCCGATCCAGGCGCTGTTGGTGTCGACGATCTGGCCGAGCAGGAGCTCGGTCCCGATCGCCAGCACCTCGCATCTCACGCGCGGGTCTCCTGCCAGCCCCGGCGGAGGATGTCGAGGGCTGAGAACAGCGTGAGCGCGACCGCCACCCACAGGACGGACTGCTGGAGCCAGGCCATGTCGTCGAGCGGCGGGAAGAGGTACGCGCCGACGGCTGCGAACTGCAACACGGTCTTCCACTTGCCGAGCTGCCGCGCCGGCAACGAGATGCCGCGCCGCCCGGCCAGCGACCGGTAGACCTGGATCCCGGCTTCCCGTCCGACGACGAGCAGGATCGGGATCCAGCTGATGTCGCCGCGCACGCCGAGCGCCAGGAACCCGCCGATGACGAGGATCTTGTCGGCGAGCGGGTCGAGGAACGCACCCGATCGTGTCGTGCCGTCGCGCCGTGCCACCCACCCGTCGACGCCGTCCGTGCACGCCAACACCAGCCACAGCACGACTGCTGGCCACGACGCGCCTTGCTGAGCGATGAGCACGAGCGTAGGGACAGCGAGCAGGACGCGCGCGACGGTGATCGCGTTGGCTGGCGTCGCGACCGCACCCTCGCCGAAGCGGCGCAGCGGCGCCGTCGCACGGGCAGCTGCGCTCATCGGCGCCTCGCCCGCGGTGCTCATGCCGGCTCGGCGACGAGGTCAGGACCGCACGCGGACGCAACCCGGGCCCGCACACGCGCGCCGGGACGAGCGAACGTGCCGGGGATGCGAACCACGCCGTCGATCTCCGGGGCTTCGCGGTACGTGCGTCCGACGGGCTCGCCGCCCTCGTCGTCGGAGCCGTCGACGAGCACATCGACCTCGGCGCCGACCAAGGCGTCGCGCGCGGCCTGCGTGATCGGGTCCTGCATCTCGGTGCACTCGCTCAGGCGCTCGTGCATCAGATCGTCGGGAACGACGCCGTCCATGTCGGCCGCCGGCGTGCCGTCCTCGCTCGAGAACGGGAAGAACCCGGCCCAGTCGAGCTCGGCGGCACCGAGGAACTCCAGGAGCTCGACTTGATCGTGCTCGGTCTCGCCGGGGAAGCCGACGATGAACGACGAACGGAACACGGCGCCGGGCTCACGGGCGCGGATGCTGTCGACGAGGGCGCGGAACTGGTCGCCGTTCCCCCACCGCTTCATGCGCCGCAACAGGGTGGTCGATGCGTGCTGCAGCGACAGGTCGAAGTACGGCACGACGGTCGGCAGGTCGAGGATCGTCGACACGAGCGGCTCGCGCACCTCGCTGGGATACAGGTAGAGGAGCCGGATGCGGCCGAGCCCGCGCTCGGCGAGCGCGTCGAGGTGTGTCAACAGCGGCGCCAGCGCGCCGGGCTCGCCCGCGTCGCGCCCGTACCACGCGAGGTCCTGCGCCACGAGCACCAGCTCGACCGCGCCGGCTTCGACGAGCGCGCGGGCTTCGGCCTCGATCGCCTCGGGCGTCCGCGAGCGCTGCTTCCCGCGGAACGACGGGATCGCGCAGAACGCGCAGGCGCGGTCGCAGCCTTCCGCCACCTTGACGTACGCCCACGGGGCGGACGGCGCGGCGCGGGGGAGCTCGAGCAGGTCGCGCACGCCGGTCGG
>JBKPDN010000133.1:0-3888 GCA_046727875.1 Actinomycetota bacterium
CCCGTCGGCATCGGCGTCGTCGATCGCGTCGGCAAGCTCGTCGCGCAGTGCGGGGGTGATGGTGTTGTACTCCTCGGGGCGGCACAGCACGATCGACCGCACGCCGGCGTCGGTCTCGGTGCGTACTGCGGGCGCCACGACTGGTCGCGGTCAGACGTAAGGGTCGCCCGGGTTCCCCGGGTGCTTCCACCAGTCGTCTTCGCTCGGCGACCACTCAGGGTCGGGGTAGATGCAGTCGACCGGGCAGACGGGGATGCACTTCAGGCAACCGCTGCACAGCTCGGGAAGGATGATCACGTCCATCCCGTGGTTGAAGATGGCGCCGAACTGCTCGGGACAATGCCGGAGGCACGTGTCGCAGTTGATGCACTCCGACATCTCGATGCGCAGCGGCGGGTTCTGCCACTTCGGGTTGCGGTCGTGCGTCTCGATGCGGTCGTCGCGCGTGCGCGCCTCCATGCGGATC
Source organism: Actinomycetota bacterium (assembly GCA_046727875.1). GTDB lineage: Bacteria > Actinomycetota > Acidimicrobiia > IMCC26256 > JACDBD01 > JALZAA01. The sequence goes on from JBKPDN010000133.1 coordinate 467, forward strand.
CAGCCTAGACCCGGAACTAGACCGCTCGGTCAAGCACGGTTACGATCCCGCGCCGATTCACGGCGCAGCGGCGACGGCGGCTTTGCCGACCGTTGCCGCAAAGCCGGAGCTTGCGACGGCGACCAAGAGCATTGCATCGGGAGGATCGGTGGCGAAGCATGAGTTCCTGTCGGACGACTGGTTCGACGTCGTCGGGAAGCTGGTCGAGGAGCATGGAGCCGACGCGCCACCCCAAGCCAACGTGATGGTGAACCTCGTCATCACCGACACGCCGTTCGGGGACGAGCGCCAGATGCACATGGGCGCTCGCGACGGCAAGGGCGAGTGGGGTGTCGGTCACGCGGCGGACGCGGACGTGACGCTGACCACCGACTACGCGACCGCCAAGCAGGTCTTCGTCTCCGGCGATCCGAACGCGGGCATGCAGGCGTTCATGCAGGGCAAGGTTCGGGTGCAGGGCGACATGGCGAAGCTCATGGCGTCGCAGCAGGGCGGCGGCAACCCCAAGTTGCAGGCGGCCATCCAGGAGGCGACCGAGTAGGTCGGCCGGCCCCGCCTACGCGGCCCGGGCCACGCGGAGCTGCGCGGGACGCTCGGCCGACTGCACGAACGCGGCGCCGACGATGCCGACCACGGCGACGACCCCGCCCACGAGATAGGCGAGCGTGAACGAGCCGGCGCTCGACGCACCGCCCTGGACGGTGGACACGACCTGGATGCCGGCCACGACGCCGATCTGCGTGACCATCACCTGCGCCGCGTTCGCCACCCCGAGGCTCTCGGTCTCCACTGCGTTGGCGGCCGAGCTGATCAGCGACGGCTGCGACGTGCCGAGGCCCAGCCCCGACAGCACGAGCGCGGCGAACACGAGCAACAGCGTCTCGGTCGAGGCGCCGAGCGCGAAACAACCCATCGACACCACCACAAGCGCGCAGCCGACAACGCTCGCCCGCCGCTCCCCCACGCGCACAGCGACGTAGCCGGCCACGGGAGACGACACGCTGAAGCTCAGCGGGCGGCAGATCATGGCCAGTGACGTGGCCGCCACGGTGAAGCCGAAGATCCGCTCCATGAGCAGCGGCGTGACGATGAAGCCGCCCATATAGCCGAAGTTCGACGTGAACTGGGCGACGAGCGACGCCGTGAAGTTCCGCTCCGTGAAGAAGCGCAGCGGAACGAGCGGGTGCTCGGCCCGGCGCTCGATGACGATGAACAGCGCGAGGACCACCGGCGCGGCCGCGAACAGTCCCATCACCAACGGCTCGGTCCAACCGATCTGGCTGCCGATGCTGAGCCCGAGCAGCGCGGCGACGGTGGCCCCGGCGAGCGCGACGGCGCCCGCGTAGTCGATCGACTGGCGCGCGAGGCGCGGCGTCTCGTGGAGGATGGGAATCGCGAGCACCAGCGCGACCAGCGCGATCGGAGTCTGCAGGAGGAAGATCGAGCGCCAGCCGATGGCGTCGACGAGCGGGCCGCCGGCCACCAGACCGAGCACTGGCGCGCCCGCGCCGACCAGCGACCACCAGCCCATGGCCTTGACCCGGTCCTCCTCGGGGAACGCCCGCATGATCAGAGCCATCGACGCGGGACCGGTGGCCGCGCCCGGGATGGCACCGAGCGTGCGGATCGCGATGAGCGACGTGCCGTCCCAGGCCAGGGCGGTCAGGAACGTGGCGACGGTGAAGCCCGCGAGGCCGACGAGGTACACGCGGCGGTGACCGCGTACGTCGCCGATCTTGCCGAACAGCGGCATCGCCAGCGCCAGCGCAAGGAACGGCCCGGTGACCGTCCAGGTGAGTGCGGTCTCGCTGGCGCCGAGGTCGCGGGCGACGTCGCCGAGCGACACGGCGAGGATCGTGATCGTGAAGCCGGTGGCGAACAGGCCCGCGAGCGCCGTCCACAGGACCCACCAGCGGTAGCGGTCGCTGTCTCGGACCTTCCGGCCGATGCGGTGGCGCAGCAGGAGCGGCCACGCGACGGCGGGAACCTCCTCGCCGCCGGGGTACTCGACGACGAGCGGTGACTCGGGGTCGCGGTCCATCGGCCCGAGCGAGGCTAGTTCCCCCTCTGTGCGGTCCGATCCGGTCTTCTCGGTTCGCGCCGTGCGGCGCGGCGACGCGGATCAGGCGTCTTCGAGCACCCAGACAGTCTCGAGGTGCGCAGCGTTCTCGCTTGCTTCGGTCTCGGCGAGCAGCCTCGCCGTCGCGTCCGCCCAACGAGTCAGGTCCGCGGCAAGCAGGAGCCGCCCAACCGCCCGGTCAGGGCCGGGTCGGCAGGGCAACTGGCCGAATCGCCGGCCCGGCCGCTCCGGGCGCGGACCTTTCGTCGCCCCATGCGGGAATCGCTTCACGTCGCTCCCCTCATCCTCCGGTGAACTGGTGGCGCTCGGAGGGTAAAGACAAGCCTCCGAGGCGACAAGGGGCGAGGGACTACGTCGATATGGCTCGGTTGCACGGTGACATGGTCATAACCCGGCTGGCGAAATTGGACGAACGGTCCTCAATCGCCCCGCATGCGGGGCACCGCCTGCGCGCGTCCTGAGTCCCGGTCAAAAGCCGCGGCATGCGACAAACGCGGGGAGACGGGCGCTCCTCCAGGCCGCGTGTGTAGTTATGTCAGGCCATGACGCGGGCCATTTTGCGCCGGCAGCGCAAAAACTTTCCCGCGGCGACTTACTTGTCGGGCGGCTCGAGCTTCAACGCTTCCTTCTCGAGCTCGTCGACGGTCCAGCGGTCGCCCTTGTCGATCTTCTCTGCCAGGGTCCAGGGCTGGAACCGCTGGACGACACCGCCCTGCACGAGGAACGCGTGCCCGGTGAACGGGCAGTCCTCGGTGCCGAGGTACCCGACGAACGGCGAGACGTTCGCCGGGTCCCAGACATCGAACTTGGCCGCGTCCTCGGGCGCCTTCACGACCTCCTGCAGGCCGGGCGTCTGCTCGGTGAGGCGGGTGCGGGCGGCGGGGGCGATGGCGTTGGAGCGCACGCCGTAGCGGCCCAGCTCGAGCGAGGAGATATACGAGAACGTCGCGATGCCCGACTTCGCCGCGCCGTAGTTCGTCTGGCCCGGGTTGCCGAGGAGCCCCGACGTCGAGGAGGTGTGGACGATCGAGGCCTTGACCTCCTTGCCGGCCTTGCTCTGCTCGCGCCAGTACGCGGCGGCGTGTCGGGTCGGACAGAAGTGCCCTTTGAGGTGGACGTGGATGACCGCGTCCCACTCCTGCTCGGTCATGTTCACGAGCACGCGGTCGCGCAGGATGCCCGCGTTGTTGACGAGGACGTGGAGGTCGCCGAACGTATCGAGCGCCGTCTGGATCAGCCGTTGGGCGCCGTCCCAGTCGGCGACGCTGTCGACGTTGGCGACGGCTTCGCCGCCCATCGTCTTGATCTCGTCGACGACCTGCTGCGCCGGCGCGCGGTCGGC
>JBKPDN010000134.1:0-5772 GCA_046727875.1 Actinomycetota bacterium
CGGCACGAACACGCCGCCCGCGAGCCACACGCCGAACATCGTGCTGACCATCTCGGGCCCGTTCGGAAGCTGCACCGCGACGGGCCGGCCCGACTCCACACCGGCGTCGCGGAGATGCTTCGCCGAAGTCGCGGCGGCCCGGCGCGCCTCCCCCGCGGTCACGGAATGCTCGACGGTGTGCAGCAGGGGCGCGTCGTCCTCGAACGGATGCGAGACGAGCAGATCGGCCAGGCCCACGCGTATGTTGTATACGAAATCGGCCGAACGCCTCGGCGAGGAGGCACCCGCGTGCCCGATGGTCCGTCGATCACCGACGAAGGCGTCGCCCGCCTGCGGGCGCGGGTCGGCGTCCCGCAACCTCATCCCCTGCCGCCGCACTACCGGTGCCCGAACGAGGACGCGTTCCGCCAGGTCGCCGAGGCGTACGGCGACGACAACCCGTTGTGGTGCGAACCCGCGTACGCGGCGACGACCCGCTGGAGCGGGCCGATCGCGCCGCCTCCCCTCGTCGGCGGCGACACGCTGATCGGCGAGAACGAGGTCGTGAACCTCACGGACGAAGATCAGGCGCTTCTCAAGGGCGACCCGATCCGGGGCGCCCACGCCTTCTACTCCGGCAGCTTCCGCGAGTGGTGGGTGCCATTGCGACCGGGCACGCCGGTGACGCGTCGCAACGCGCTGGTGGGAGTGCACGAGAAGCAGAGCGAGTTCGCCGAGCGTGCGGTGCACGAGTGGACCGCCGAGGTGTTCGGCGCGCCGGGCGAGATGCTGTCGGCGCAGTACCGCCTGATGATCCGCACCGAGCGTGGGAAGGCAGAGGCGCGAGGCAAGTACAACGAGACGTCGATCGATTCCTACACGGACGACCAGCTGCGTGAGATCGACGACGGCTACGCGTCGGAGCCGGCGCGGTGCCGCGGGGCGGAGCCGCGCTGGTGGGAGGACGTCGACGAGGGCGACGAGATCGGCCCGCTCGTCAAGGGGCCGCTGCGCGTGACCGACATGGTGTGCTGGCACGTCGGGATGGGCATGGGCCTGTACGGCGTGAAGCCGCTCCGGCTCGGGTACGAGCAGCGCCAGCGGGTACCGCGCTTCTTCCGCCCCGACGACCTGAACATTCCCGACGTCCAGCAACGCGTGCACTGGGATCCCGAGTGGGCGCGACGCGCGGGCAACCCGACGGTGTACGACTACGGGCGCATGCGCGAGACGTGGCTGATCCACCTCTGCACCGACTGGATGGGCGACGACGCGTGGCTCTGGAAGCTGGACTGCCAGTTCCGCCGGTTCAACTACGTGGGTGACACCCACTGGATGCGCGGACACGTGGTGCGGAAGGAGCTCGTCGACGGTGAGCGGCCGGGCGTGGAGCTCGAGCTGACGGGCGAGAACCAGCGGGGCGAGACCACGACCCCGGGGCACGCGACGATCCTGCTCCCGAGCCGCGAGCACGGGCCGGTGCGGCTGCCCGAACCCCCGGGCGGCGCGACGACGTGCCAAGCGACCCTCGACGCGCTGGTCGACCGCTTCGCGGCTGAGGAGCGGGCGTGAAGGACTATCCCGAGCCGCCGGAGGGCCTCGTCGTCGCGCATGACGGCGCCGTGCTGCGCGTCCGCCTCGACCGCCCCGAGCGTCGCAACGCCGTCACCGACGACATGGTCCTGGCGCTGATCGAGACCATCGAGGCTGCGGGCGGCGACGAGTCCGTCCGTGTGATCGCGTTGTCGGGGACGGGCGACGACTTCTGCTCGGGCTTCGACCTGGGGCGACGAGGCAAAGAAGAGGGCAAGTCTGCCGCCGGCGCGGTGCGCGCGGGGGCGACGCAGCGGCGGATGCGGTGGCAGGTGAACCGCCTCATCCCGGCCATGCTGGAGACGCAGACTCCCATCGTCACCGCAGCGAAGGGGTGGGTCATCGGACTCGGCCTGCACCTGGTGCTCGCGTCGGACTTCGCCGTCGTTGCCGACGACGCCCGCCTACGCGCGCCGTTCGCGACGATGGGGTTCACGCCCGACTCGGGAGGCTCGTGGCTCCTCCCCCGTCTCGCCGGCGTCGCGCGCGCCAAGGAGATGATCATGCTGGGCCACGACGTCACCGGCGCGCAGGCGGCGTTGTGGGGAATGGTGCACCGGGCCGCGCCGGCGGCGGACGTCGATCCCGTCGCACGTGAACTGGTCGACGAGCTCGCGTCGGCCGCCACGGTCGCGGTCGGGCTCTCGAAGCTGCTCATCCACCGAGGTCTGGGCGTCGATCTCGAGCGGCACCTCGCCGACGAGGCGCTCGCGATCGAGCTCTCGAGCCGATCCGACGACTTCCACGAGTCCGCCCGGGCGCGTCGCGAGAAGCGCGACCCGAAGTTCGAAGGCCGCTAGCGCACACAGCTGCACCATGTGCATCACCAGCGCAAGCGAAGATTGCCGACGTCGATCAGAAGTAGTCCGCGTCCGGTCCACGCTCGTTGTAGCGCAAGGTCATGATCATGCGGTCGCCTTGGACCGGTGACTCGGCTTCGTGGGTAGGGCACACGTAGTCCTCCGTCGGCCAACCAGTACCGCGGAGCATGACGAGGTCACCGTCCCCGGTGAACCACTCAGTCGGCTGCGGTCCACCCATACGCGGAAGCGCGCCTGACCCCCACACGGTCACGATCGCGATCACACCGCTGGCGGAAGGTGGATCTCGGTGCGCGGTGATGCATCCGATCCCCTTCTGTGACTTGTTCCACTGCGCCTCGTGCAGTCGGTCGAGCAAAGTCCCGGTCATGATCGGCCCCGGCGCGGTTCCAAGCAACGAGCTGGGTGACTAGCCGCGCGCCATTGGTTGGCTCGCCGGCAGTTCACCGGCGGCGAAGGCGTCGAACACCAGCTCCAGGTGTCGCTGCCGTGCGCCGTCGCTGATCACCGCTGGTGTCACGTGCGCCATCTGCAGGTAGCCCACGTAGACGTAGTACATGATCACGGCACGATCGAGCGCGTCGCCCGAGTCCCACCCGAGCTTCTCGAGTTGCTCTGCGATGTATGTGATCCGGCGCTCGGCGACCCGACGCACCGCGAGTACCGCGGCGGGATGATCCGGGTTCGCAAGCAGTGCGATCTCGGCGCGGTCCGTCCGCCCTGATTCGAAGCCGGCTTCGAGGATTTTCTTCAGGCGTGTGGCCGGGTCGGGCTCTCGCTCGAATTCTTCGATCACCGCTTCGGTCCGTCGTTGCTCCCACTTGTCCAGCGCTGCCTGGATCAGGGCGTCTCGGTTCTTGAAGTGCCAGTAGAAGCTGCCTTTGGTGGCACCGAGCTCCGCGGCAACCGTTTCCACGGCTACGGCATCGACACCGCCCCGGGCGATCGCCGCGAGCGCGGCCCTGGCCCAGTCGTCGGGTGTGAGCGGACGCTGATCCATCTTGCGCACGTGCCGTACGGTACCGTATGTTTCCCCATACGGGAGCGTACGGTCCCAGGGATGGAGGAGCTCGGGATGAGAGTCGAGCTGACGATCGCTGGGGTCAGCTGCGCGGCCCTCGCGGTGGGCCACTGGCTCGTCGGGCGCTGGGTCCTTCCCAATCTCACGAGGGAGCACATGCCGAGCACGCCATTCGGTCCCCCGTCGGTGACTCTCGGCATGGTTCGCTTTACGTGGCACATCGTCACCGTCGTGCTCGTCGCCTTCGGGACGCTCCTCATCGCGCTCGCCTGGGCTACGGATGCCGATCCCAAGACGCTGCTGCTGCGGTGGTTCACGGCGTTCTGGATTGCTGCAACGGCGATGGCCTTTTGGGTTGCTGGACGCCGCCCGCGCAATCTCCTACGCCCACCGGTGCCCGTGTTCTTCGTGGTCATCGCTGTCATGTGCTGGATCGCGTCCAGGTGAGCTTGTTCTTTGCGGAGGGATGAAATGGTTCGTTCTCGGCGAATACCAATCGACGGTGACCGTGTGCTCAGGACCGCCGGCATCGTCTTTGCGGTGGCGCTGCTCGTCCACGGGGCCGATCATGCCCGGCGAGGTGTCGGCGAACTGGCGCCGGCGGTGTTCTGGCTGGGAAACGCGCAGACGGTCGGCGCACTCGCCGCCTTGTTCCTGGTCTTCACCCGCCACCGCTGGGCGCCGGCCGCAGCCACCGTGGTCGGGTTTGCCAGCGCCGTCGGCTTCGCGACGGTCCACTTGCTGCCCGATTGGGGTCCGCTCAGTGACGCTTTCCCCGGCGCGCACAGTCACGCTGGCGTGACGGCGTTCTCGTGGTTCGCCGCGCTGTTCGAGATTGGTGCCGATCTCGCCTTCGGCGCGGCCGGTGTGTATGCGCTGCGCGGCCGCGACCAGACGCATCGGCGCCCGGTAGGCGCTGCCGACATGAGCGGCTCAAGGATCGGCACGTGAGCGAGCACCCGCGCAGGCCCGTTGTCCGGGATCGGTATCGTCCGGCGGAGTTCGAAGCCGAGCGCTACTCCCCCGACAATCTCTCGTTCTGGACGCCGATCATCATCCGGTTGAGTCGCATCCAGGACGACCATGAGGTACTGGATCTCGGCTGCGCGACTGGCGGCCTCACGTGTGCGGTCGCGGAGTCGACCGGCGCACATCTGGTCGGTTGCGATTTCTCCAACGCGCTCCTCGAGTACGGACGACGCGTGCGCGGCCGTACATCCATACCGGTGGTGTGCTCCGACGGAGCACACCAACCGATCGTAAGGAGTTCCGTCGACCGCATCATCGCCTCACTGGTCCTGCACCAGGTGCGCGACCGTCAACGAGTACTCGTTGAGATCAGCCGCGCCCTCAGGCCGGACGGCCTCCTTCTCATCCGGACGGTGACCCCCGAGTCGGCGAAGCGCTGGATCCCGCACCGCTTCTTCCCCTCGATCGCGCAAGCGCAGGGCGCCCGCATGCCGTCAATCGCCGAGCTGACCGACGGCATCACGCGTGCCGGCTTCAGCGAGATCGGGACTGAGACCATCGTGCGCACGAAGCAACTCCAGCCTGAGCAGGTGGAGCGAAGCCTCCGTCGCGACGTTGCCGACCGCTACCCATTCCTCGACGAGGATGAGCTCGCCCGAGGCCTGAAACGCATGCGAGAGCAATGGGCGACTCGGCGAGACGACTGCGTGGACGAGAGAACGTTCTCGATCCTCACCGCCGTCAACCGCTGCAGCCGCAATGAAGCACACACCGAAAACTGAGAGGAGGACCGATGACCGACAACATCGAAATGGTCTTACGTGCGTTCCGAGCCGTGGAGCAGCGTGACCCCGAAGCGTTGGTCGCCGTATACCACGCCGAAATCGAGTTCCACGACGCGCCGTCCTTGCCCTATGGCGGCAGCCAGCTCGGTCTCGAGGCAGTGGTCGAACACGGCCCTGCCTGGGCCAAGACCTGGGATCCCGTCCAAACCGAAACCGAGCGAAAGATGGATCCGCGGGTGATCGCCGCGAACGGCGAGGAGGTGGTGGTGCTCTACCGCCAACGGGCCGCCACCCTCGCCGGCGAAAGGTTCGACAATCCTGTGCTCGGCCTCTACCGAGTGCGCGACGAAAAGCTCCAGCGGGCGCAGATGTTCCACTTCGATACCGCGGCGATCCTGAACTTCCTCGTCCGGGCAAAGCTCGCCGGCGCATGAGCCTCGCGACCCCCCGCCATCCCGTGACGATGCTCAGAGACCTGTACGTCACGAGTGATCCTGCGGGCCGTTGGCATGCCGCCTGTTTGGATCGATCACCACCAGACCGACTTCGTCCGGAGCGCAGAGCAGACTCAAGAAACCATCGTGCTCGCGGTGGACCAGTAATC
>JBKPDN010000135.1:0-4474 GCA_046727875.1 Actinomycetota bacterium
ATCGCTCGCTTCGCCCCTGCGACGGCCCCTTCGTCAGCCCCGCGACCGCGTGCATCGTCTTCCAAGGTCCATTGATCGAGGTTGCTGCGGAGCAGATCGAGGAGGAGCCCGACGAGGCGTCGCGTTGATCGGTGTTCGGGATCGCGAAGGGCGCGTCGGAACTCGGCCACCACGTGGTCGCACGGCGGGAGATCATCGTCCGACGATGAGGTCGTCGCGGGTCTCACGATCGACCTTCGAGGTAATGCAAGACCGACCGCGCTGCCAACGAACCTTGCCCCAGCGCAGCCGCGACACGGGCGTAGGCACCCGAGACGACGTCACCCACGGCGAAGACTCCCGCCTGGGAAGTGCGCGACTCCCGATCGACGACCACCGCTCGCGAGCGGTCGAGCTCGAGCTGCCCTTCGAACAGCTGTGTGTTCGGTGCCCGCGCGATCTTGACGACCAGCCCCTGCACTGCGACTTCATGGCGTTCGCCCGTCGAGGGTCGCACGAGGGCGATGCTCTCGAGCCGCTCCGCGCCGTGCACGGCTTCGAGCTGCCAGCCGGAAAGGTCCTCGATCCGAGGCTGGTCATGCAGCTGGCGAAGGATGTCCTGCCGGGCGGTGAGATCCGGCGAACGGTGGATCAGCTTGACGGACGAGCCTCTGCGCGCGAGCTCGAGGGCATCCAGGGTCGCGCTGTCACCACCGCCGATGACCGCCACGTCGCGCCCGGCGAAGCTGGGCAACTGCGGCTCGAGTTGGTACGTGATGTCCCCCCCGAATGCGCCGTCGGGAGCGGCCTCGAGGTACTGCTTTCTCGTGCCCGTGGCAATGACCAAGGCCCGGCCGGACACTCGCCCGCCGTCGACTTCGATCGCTCGAGCTCCCAGGTCGGCCGTGGTCACCGGATGCGACAGCCGTGCCCGGTCACCGAGGATCTCGGCTGACGCCAGCAGCGCTTGTTGCAGCGCCTGACCGTCCGCGAAGCGCCCGGCTGCGAGGTTGCGGACGGAATGAAGAATCTCGGGCAGCTGACCACCCAAGGTGGCGCTCGCCTCGACCAGAATCGTGTCGAGCTGGATGTCGAAACACTCCAGCGCGCAGTTCACCCCGGCCGCACCACCACCGACGATGACGACGTCGTGATGCTCTTCGCTGGTCATCCCGGTAAGCGTACGGTCACGTGTCGGCCGCGGTGCTCAACCGGAAGGTTCGTGGAGCAGTCGACCTGCTCTGCCGATGCGGGTGGTGTCGAACGGCGGGCCGAGGAACAAGATCAGACGGTCAACTCCGAGCGCGGCCAGCTCGGCGCGCGCCGGCGAGTCGGTGTGAAGCCATCTCTCGTCGAGCTCGGAGTAGACGGTCACGAGAAAGCGAGTGGGGTTTCGGCCGGCGTCCACGCAGGCGGCGCGTGCGATCGCAACCAGCTCACGCAGGCGCGGATGCAAGGCGGGAGCATTGATTCCGTCGCCGACGCGCCCGGCGACCTCGGCCATCTTCGGACCGAAGGCGGCGATCACGACGGGTGGCGCGGGGTCGGGCCGTAGGAAGCCCGGCGCAATCCACAGGCGCCGCAATTCCTCCACGCACGCTTCGACCTGCGCCCGGCGCTCCGGATCGGCAGGGAGGGTGCGTCCGATCGCCTCTTGCTCTCGCCGAAATGGCGCGCCGGCGCCGCCGCCCGCGCCGAGCCCCAACAGGAGACGTCCCCCCGAGATGTCCTGGAGGGTCGCCGCCATCGTTGCGAGCACACCCGGATGGCGGTTCGCGACGTTCAACACCAGCGGACCCACCTTGACGTCGGGTGTCGAGACGGCGATCGCGGTCAATGTGGTCCAGCACTCGAGCACGTGAGCCGCGCCGAACACACGGCCGTCGAGATGATCCGGTGTCCAGATGCCTGCGAACCCGGCGTCCGCCGCTGCCCTCACCGCCTCGCGCACCTGGACCCACAGTGCGTCGAACGGGTCGAGGCGGAGATCAACCTGCATGGCCGACATGATGACTCGGCCACCCGCCGCGCTCAGACGCCAACAGGCTCAACTCCCTGGGATCGGTTGCCTGGCTCGCATGTCGCCGATCTCTTGTGTGAGGCCGCCGTGCTGGTCGGGAACGGAGCTCCGCAATGGGTTCGGTCAGACGGGTGGGGGTGTGTAGACCTCGACTTGGCCGTCGCGTTCGCGGACCGAGAGATGCGGGAGGGGCGGGGGTGCTTGGCTGAGCTCGTGGGTGATGATCTCGCCGTCCAGTGAGAAGGAGGCGCGGTGACAGGGGCACTCGAGACGCGCTGCGGTCGGGTTTGGGCGCAGGAGGCAGCCTTGGTGTGTGCAGACGCCGGAGACTGCCCGCACGGTGCCGGCGTCGTTGACAACGAACCCGACGGTGGAGCCCGTCTTGAAGGGCGCGACCTGGCCGTTGGTGATGTCGGCGGTCGCGGCGACGGGCTGCCAGGTTCCCTTGTCGGGGACGAGTTGGCGTTCCGCGTTGGGAGTGGTGGTGTGGCCGGTGTCGAGCACTTCTCGGTCGAGGATCACGCCGGCCGTCACGGCCGCCGCTGCGATGCCGACGCCTTCGAGGATGCGGCGTCGTGACACTCGCCGACTCGCGAGCTGATCTCCGGGAGTGGTGTTGTCGCTGAGGTCGCGGTCGAGCTGACGGTGGAGGTCCGAGACGAACTCAGGACGGGGGCGCGCCTCGTCGGGTTGGGAAGCCCGTAGTTCGATCGCGGCGCGCATGGCGTCGGCGTCGTCGGCGTCGGGCTTGAACTTCTTGGGCCGACGGTTTCGCAGCAAGGCGTCGACGAAGGCGTTCAGGCGGCGTGTGTTCATGGTGCCTCCTCCATGAGCTGCGCGGCCCGACGCAGCGCTCGGTGTTGGAGCACCTTGGCGTTGCTCAGGCTGATGTTCATGGCCCGCGCCGCCTCCTTGATGGAGCAGGATTGGAGGAACCGGAGCTCGAGGATGCGCTCATAACGCTCCGGCAACTCGGCGAGGATGTTGGTCACCCGTTCCGGTGCATTGCTCTCTAGCGGCGGCTCGTCTCGAGGGGATGCGATCTCAGCCTCGACATCGATCGAGCTGATCTCCATGCTGTACCGGCGCCGCCAATGCGAAGCGAGGACCGTGCGCGCAGTCGTGATCAGGTACGCGCGCACTTCGCCGACCGAAGCCGACGTTCGCAACGGTCCGAGCGCAGCTCGAAACACCTCGGCGGTGAGATCCTCGGCGTCGGGTCGATTCCCGACCCGGCTGAACATCATCCGATACAGCCGCTCGACGTTGTCGAGGTAAATCGCTTCCCAGTCCGGGTAGCTGTCACCCGAAGTGCTGCGCAGGTACGTGACCCTACTTCTCCGGTGTGTGGCAGCGCCCGAGACGGCGGCTGCGGCAATGAGCACGCTTCCTCCCTCAAGAAGCCGGGACGACACCCCGGTCGAGCGCCAGAGTCAACGGCCGCATGACTGTGAGCACGACGACGGCGGCGGCAGCGAGAGCTCCCGCAATGCCCACGTGACCGATCGCGATCACAGGGGATTGGCCGAGCTCGACGGCGCGTTCGCCGAACACGAAGAGGGCCAGCGCCAGCGTGTAGACGACGGCAACGGCGATCTCGGGACGCCGCGACGTCGCCGACGCCCCGGGCCAGAGCACGCGCCGGGCGAGCAGCGCAACCGCGGCGAGTATCCAGAGGCCGGCGCCGATCAGGTCGCCGCGAATGCCGAAGTGGAAGGCGTCGACGCCGAGTGTCAGGTTGGCGGTGCTGCCCCACACCATGAGGGACAGGCCGATGACGAGCATGCCCTCGGTCCCGAGGCTCGCCACGGCGGGATGGCCGGCGGGTCGCCATCGCTTCTTCACCTCCTCTCGGGCGATGAGCACGAGGATGCCGGGAACCGTGAGGGCAAGGAAGCTCGGCCAATTCCAATCCGGCAGATGGAATGTCGCACTCGAGGCAGCGGCCACCGCCATCGCCAACAGCAGCGAGCCGACCGCGAGCATCACGCCGCCGCGGACGGCCATCGCGAACATCGATGTCGCGTCCCGTCGTTCGGTGCGGAAGAACACCAAAGCGCCGCAGCCGGCGACCAGCTCCAGGATCACGATGGCGAACTGGGCGATTCCCACCCCACGGGAGACGGCATGTTGACCGTGAAAGGTCTCGGCGGTCGTCGCGAGATAGAGGAAGGCGCCGTCGAGCGCCAGTTCACCCGGGAGCAACCCGGCCACCGGCCGCTCGCGTCCGCGCAAGGAACGGAACAAGACCACCGCCGAGGCGATCACGATCAGTGACGCAGCAGCCTCGCCGGCCGCGAACGGCGTCGATACTCGAGCCGACGTCGAAAGGGCCAGCCCGGCCAGCCCCGCGAGGCCCAGGAGCCCGGATAGTCCGCGTACAACCCAAGCGAGCGATGTCGCCCGCGAAGAGTCAGCCGTCGCCATCGCCGTTCCTCTCATGGAGCCCTGATGACGGTCGCGATTCGCAGCTGG
>JBKPDN010000136.1:0-2994 GCA_046727875.1 Actinomycetota bacterium
TTGGCGTTCGGCCGCTTGAGGCTCAGGAGGTTCGCGAGGGGCCGGCCCACGTTGAGGCCCCGCCCGACGATGACCACGTGGCTGCCTTCGATCGGGACGCCGTAGTGGACGAGCAGAGCCTGGATCCCGGCAGGCGTGCATGCCAGCGGAGCGTCCACACCCATGACCAGCTTGCCGAGATTGACCGGGTGAAGACCGTCGACATCCTTTTCGGGGTCGACGGCCTGCAGCGTCGCCTCCTCGTCGAGGTGCTTCGGCAGCGGTAGCTGCACGAGAAAGGCGTCGATGTCGGGGTTCTCGTTGTACTCCCGGATCGTGTCGAACAGCTCGAGTTGCGTGATCGTGGCCGGGAGCTCCCGGCCGAACGATGCGATGCCGATCTCTCCCGAGTTCTCGTGCTTCAGCCGCACGTAGACGGCGCTGCTCTCGTCGTCGCCGACGAGGATCGTGCCCAAGCCGGGTGTGATCCCCTGGTTGCCGAGGCGCTTCACCCGCTCCGTGAGGTCGGCCTTGACCGCCTCGAGGAACGAGTTGCCGTCCAAGAGCTGCGCGGTCAATGGAGGAACTGCCGTTCGCCGGTGAGGATCATCGCCAGGCCCAGCTCGTCGGCGCGCGCCGTGTTGGCGTCGTCGCGCACCGAACCGCCCGGTTGGACGACGACGGCGACTCCCGCCGCCGCCGCCGCCTCGATGCCGTCGGGAAAGGGATAGAACCCGTCGGTCGCGGACGCGCCGCCCTTGGCGCGTCCTTCGGCTTTCTTCGCCGCGATCTCGCCCGCGCCGACGCGGCTCTGCTGCCCGGCGCCGATGCCGACGGCTTGGAGGTCCTTCACGAGCACGACGCAGTTCGACTTCACGTGCCCGCAGATGCGCCACGCGAGCTCGGCGTCGCGCCACTGGTCCGGCGTCGGCGCCACCTTCGTGACGACGCGCCATTCGTCGCGGCCGGCGGCGAAGTGCGGGGCCTCCTGGACGAGGAACCCACCGGTGAGCGGACGGAAGTCGAGGGGGTCGCGCGACGGCGGAGGCGCCTCGAGGAGGCGTGTGTTCTTACGCTTCTGGACGAGCGCGTCGAGCGTGCCGGGCGCGTACGCCGGGGCGACGATGACGTCGGCCTGCGGCCCGGCGACCATCCGCTCGGCGGTGGCGTCGTCGACGGGCCGGTTGAGCGCCACGATGCCGCCGAACGCCGACAGCTCGTCGCACTCGAGGGCACGCTGGTACGCGGTGCCGGCGTCGTCGGCGACCGCCACGCCGCACGGGTTCGCATGCTTGATGATGGCGCACGCGGGCCCGGCGCCCAGGTCGTGTGCGAGCTGCCACGCCGCCTCGGTGTCGTAGTAGTTGAGGTAGGAGAGCGCGAGCCCGCTGTGCTGGGTGACGCCGTCCCACCAGCTGGCGGCGCCGCCGAGGCGGTACCGGGCCGCCTGCTGGTGCGGGTTCTCCCCGTACCGCAGCTCGTCGGCGGTGCGCTCGAGCGCAAGCACGAGGTGGCGCGGGAGCTTCTCGTCCGCCTGGAGCCAGCGCACGATGGCGGCGTCGTACGCGGCCGTGTGCGCGAACGCCTCGAGGGCGAGGCGGCGGCGGGTCTCGTCGGAGAGGGCGCCGTCGCCGGCGCGGAGCTCGTCGAGCACGGCGTCGTACTGGTCGGGGCCCGTAACGACGCCGACCCACGCGTGGTTCTTCGCCGCTGCTCGGACCATCGCGGGCCCGCCGATGTCGATCGTCTCGATGTCGGGCCGGTCGAGGAACGGGTACAGGTTGCTGACGACCAGCTCGATCGGCGCGATGCCCAGCGCCTCGAGGTCGGCGCGGTGGCTCTCGTTGCCGAGATCGGCGAGGAGCCCGCCGTGGATGCGCGGGTGGAGTGTCTTCACCCGGCCCTCGAGCATCTCGGGCGCGCCCGTGACGTCCTCGACCGTCGTGACCGGGACGCCCGCCTCGGCGAGCGCGGCGGCCGTCTTGCCCGACGACACCAGCTCGAACCCGAGGTCGACGAGCCCGCGCGCGAAGTCGACGAGGCCCACCTTGTCGTACACGGACAGCAGCGCGCGCCTCACGCTCTCACGCCTTTTCCTCGAGGAGCTCGCGCAACACCCTTGGATAAAGCCCGCGCTCCACGTGCTTGATGCGCTCGTGCAACGTCTCCGGCGTGTCGTCGGGAAGCACAGGCACGGCTTCCTGGGCGAGGATCGGGCCGTGATCGACCTCGAGCGTCGCGACGTGGACGGTGCACCCGGTGACCTTGACACCGGCGGTGAGCGCGTCCTCGACCGCGTGCGCGCCCTTGAACGCCGGGAGGAGCGACGGGTGCGTGTTCGTGATCATCCCGCCGTACACGTCGTGGATCGGATGTTCGAGGATCGTCATGAACCCGGCCATCGCAACAAGGTCGATCTCGTGGCGCTTGAGCGCGTCGACCACCCGTTCCGTGTACGCAAGGCGGTCGAAGTCGGGTCCGAAGCTCTCGCGCTCGACGAGCTCGACGGGGATGCCTGCCGCTTCCGCGCGCTCCGCGGCACCGCACGGACGATCGATTACGAGGACGCTGATCGGCAGATCGGCGTCCACGAGCGACTGCAGGATCGTGCCGCTGCCCGACGCCAGCACTCCGATCCGCCTCACACCCGCAAGTTACCCGGCGAAGCCGCTACCGCAGCATGAATCTTGCAATCGCCGGGAGCAGATGGTGAGCTTCCGTCCTCGGTGCCCGGTGCGGCACCGTTCCTTATGACGGAGGTCGACAACTGTGGACAAGAAGGTCACGCCGGGCGAGATCGTCGTAATGGCGGGGGCGGGGGTCGCATTCATCTTTTCGTTCGCCCCGTTCATCAAGTACGAGCTTCTCGGCACCAGCGACAGCAGGAGCGCGTGGGCGTCAGGCCAAAAACCGGAGGCCACGCTCATTCCGATCTTCGAGGTCGTCGCCGGCGTCCAGGTCGCCCTCGGGAAGTTCCCAAACGTGCAGTATCCCTCGACCGCCGAGCTCGGCTTC
>JBKPDN010000137.1:0-2089 GCA_046727875.1 Actinomycetota bacterium
TAGCTCAGTCGGCAGAGCACTTCCATGGTAAGGAAGGGGTCTACGGTTCGAGTCCGTAAGGGGGCTCGGCGGTGTAGCTCAGTTGGCAGAGCACGCGGCTCATAATCGCGGCGTCGCGGGTTCGAGTCCCGCCACCGCTACAACAAACGCCCCATCCGCAGAGCAGGAACACGACAAGTAGGAACGAGCATGTCGAAGCCAAAGTTCGAACGGACGAAGCCGCATCTCAACGTGGGGACGATGGGTCACATCGACCACGGCAAGACCACGCTCACCGCGGCGATCACGAAGGTGCTGCACGACCAGGATCCGTCGACCGAGTACACGAGCTTCGACGAGATCGACAAGGCGCCTGAGGAGCGGGAGCGCGGCATCACGATCAACATCGCGCACGTGGAATACGAGACCCCGAACCGGCACTACGCGCACGTCGACATGCCCGGGCACGCCGACTACATCAAGAACATGATCACGGGCGCCGCCCAGATCGACGGGGCGATCCTCGTGGTGGCCGCCACCGACGGCCCGATGCCCCAGACCCGCGAGCACGTGCTGCTCGCCCGCCAGGTGGGCGTGCCCTCGATCGTGGTGGCGCTCAACAAGGTCGACGCCGTCGACGATGAGGAGCTTCTCGATCTCGTCGAGCTCGAGGTGCGAGAGCTGCTCACCGAGTACGAGTTCCCGGGTGATGACGTGCCCATCGTCCGGGTGAGCGCCCTCAAGGCGCTCGAGGGCGACGAGGCCGCGGTCCAGCAGGTCGTCGGGCTGATGGAAGCCGTCGACACGTACGTTCCCGAGCCTCAGCGTGATCTCGACAAGCCGTTCCTCATGCCGATCGAAGACGTGTTCTCGATCACCGGCCGGGGCACCGTCGTCACCGGAAAGGTGGAGCAGGGCGTCGTGCACACCGGGGACGACGTCGAGATCATCGGGATCAAGGACACCACCAAGACCGTCGTCACCGGGGTCGAGATGTTCCGCAAGCTCCTCGACGAGGGCCGCGCTGGCGACAACATCGGCGTGCTCCTGCGGGGCACGAAGAAGGAAGACGTCGAGCGCGGCCAGGTGCTGGCCAAGCCGGGCTCGATCACGCCGCATACGAACTTCCTCGCCCAGGTGTACGTCCTCACCAAGGACGAAGGCGGCCGCCACACGCCGTTCTTCAGCAACTACCGGCCGCAGTTCTACTTCCGGACCACCGACATCACCGGGAGCATCGGCCTGCCGGAGGGCGTCGAGATGGTCATGCCGGGCGACAACACCGAGATGACCGTCGAGCTCATCGCGCCGATTGCGATGGAGGAAGGCCTGCGGTTCGCGATCCGCGAGGGCGGCCGCACCGTCGGCGCCGGCCGGGTCACCAAGATCATCAAGTAGGGAGCGACGCTCGGATGGCCAGCGACAAGAGGGTCAAGGTCACGCTTGCGTGCGAGGTCTGCAAGCGGCGGAACTACATCACGATGAAGAACCGCACCAACGACCGCGACCGGATCGAGATGAAGAAGTACTGCCGCTGGGACCGTCGCCACACCCTCCACAAGGAGACGCGCTGAATCGCCGGGGGCAGGCGGCTGCGAGGGGAGGCGGCGGTGCACCCAGGGCACGCCGACTCGGGGTCCACAGCGGGCCCTTCGGGCCCGATCCCCTCGTACGGCGACCCTCGGCGCACCGCCTCATGTCGCGTGCGTAACCAGGCCTGAGGGCTAGGAGTCTGATGGGCACGGATCCAACCGCAGAGTTGAGGGCCGAAGTGGACCGCTTTGTCGACGCGGCCCGGAATGGTGACCGGGCGGCGTTCGACGAGCTGGTGCGGCGCACGTACGTCGACACCTACACCCTCGCCATGCGGCTGACCGCCAACGAGGAGGACGCACGCGACGTGGTGCAGGAGTCGTATCTCCGGGCCTGGAAGGGCATCAAGCGCTTCCGCGGCGATGCGCAGTTCTCGACGTGGATGTACCGCATCACCGCCAACGCGGCGGCGACGCTCGTCCAGAAGCGCCGCCGCCGGCGGGTCGAGTCGATCGAGACCGTCGAGGAGCCGATCGACCTGTCGCTCGAGGGGCGGCCGGACGTGGCGGCCGAGTCG
>JBKPDN010000138.1:0-3812 GCA_046727875.1 Actinomycetota bacterium
GCACGCCTCCGACCTCGGCGACGCGTGCCTCCGCGCCGCGGCGCGCGAGGGCCCTTCCGTGTACAACATCGGCGCCACCGAGTTCGGGACGATGCGTGAGACGTTGCAGGCCCTGGTCGACCATGCCGGCACCGGGTCCCGTGTGCGATCCCTGCCGGTCGAGCTGGCGCGGATAGCGATGCGCGCGCTCGCCGGGATCGGGCTGGCGCCTTTCGCGCCCTACCACTGGCTGCTGTACAGCGAGTCGCTGTGGTTCGATGTCACGCGCGCCCGTACCGAGCTCGACTGGGAGCCCAAGCACTCCAATACGTCGATGGTCATCGAGTCGTACGAATGGTTCCTCGCGCACCGCCACAAGCTCGAGACCGCGTCGCGGTCGCACCACCAATCCCCCGCCCGACCCGGACTGTTGCGCGTGCTGAAGCGGCTGCCGTAGGGCCGGTCGATGAGCAACCGGAAGTGGTCCCTGTGGCTCGCGCTCATCGCGGTGGCAGGGCTCGCGCTGCGCATCGT
Source organism: Actinomycetota bacterium (assembly GCA_046727875.1). Lineage (GTDB taxonomy): Bacteria > Actinomycetota > Acidimicrobiia > IMCC26256 > JACDBD01 > JALZAA01. The sequence continues at coordinate 514 of JBKPDN010000138.1, forward strand.
GTACGTGCTCGTTACGAAGAACTCGCTGCATCTCGGCGGCGACGACTTCTACTACCACTACGGCGCCAACCTGCTCGTGGACGGGGACGGGTTCGTCGACCCGATCCAGCTCCTCGGCTTGCACCACAGGACGCCGGGCGCGGTGCACCCGCCTGGCTACATCGTGGCCCTGGCGGTGCCGTCGCTGCTTCGCCTTCGGAGCGTCCTCGACCATCAGATCTGGTCGTGTGTGATCGGCGCGGGAACTGTCGCGCTCGTGGGCATCACGGGACGAGAGATCGCGGGCAAGCGCGTCGGGCTCGTCGCGGCCGCGCTGGCGGCCGTCTACCCCAACCTCTGGTTCTACGACTCCGTCCTCATGTCCGAGACGCTCATCCTGTTCACGACCGCGCTCACGATCCTGCTCGCCTACCGGCTCGCGCGGCAGCCGACGGTGTGGCTGGCGGTCGGCTTGGGAGTCTCGGTCGGCCTCGCGGCGCTCACGCGGGCGGAGTCGATCCTCCTCGTGCCGTTGTTGGTGGTGCCGCTCGTCCTGCTGTTCCGCAGCTCCGCGTTGCGCCGGCGGATCCAGCTGCTGGCCGTGGCGACCGGAGCGACCTTGGTCACGATCGCGCCGTGGGTCGGGTACAACCTCGTGCGCTTCGAGCATCCGGTGTTCCTGTCGAGCAACCTCGAGCTCACTCTCCTGTCCGCGAACTGCGACGACACGTACCACGGGCCGTTTCTGGGTTTCTGGTCCCTTGGTTGCGGCTCGAGGTTCAAGCCGCCGAAGGGTGACGCGTCGGTGCAGGAGCGCTTCTACCGCGACAAGGTGCGCGAGTACGTGAGCCACAACAAGTCGCGCGTCCCCGTCGTCGTTTTTGCCCGTGAGGGACGGACATGGGGGTTCTTCAACGCCAACCAGCAGATCACCATCGACCAGATCGAAGGGAAGGAGCTCAACGTCTCGCGCGTCGCGCTGGGGATGTTCTACGCGCTCGTCGCGTTCGGTGTGGTGGGCGCGATCGCGCTCCGTCGACGGCACGTACCACTGACACCTCTGCTCGCGGTCATCGCCTCGGTGGCGGTGACCGTCGGGTTCGTCTACGGCACGACGCGGTTTCGCGCCCCGGCCGAGGTGCCGCTCGTACTGTTGGGCGCGATCGGCGTCGACGTCGTGATCGGGAGAGTCCGGCGCCGGCTGCGCGACCGCCGCGAAGCCGCCGCCGAATCACCAACCGAGGCCCGGCAACCGAGCCTCGCGAGGGCCGATACGAGGGTGCTTCGTATACTTCGGGCCTCGTGAACCCGGACCGGAGACCCGGCACGGCGCTGCAGGACGTTGCCGAGACCGAGCAGCGCGATCGCACGGATCTCGGAGCCGACACCGCCCCTGCCACCACGACCTCGCGCCGTCGCCTGCGCCTGCCGACCGGCGAACGCTCCCGGGCGCTCTGGATCGGCGGCGGGCTGCTCGCGCTGCTCGCGCTCCCGCTGATCGTGGCGCTGGCGGTGCTGGCGCAGAAGCGCTGGTACCCGATCCTCGACCTGGCCATGACCGAGCTGCGTGTGCGCGACGTCAGCAGCAGCCATCCGCCGCTGATCGGGCTGGTCGGCCGCATCGGCCCGCTCGGCCGTCAGGGCAGCCACCCGGGGCCGATCAGCTTCTGGGCGTTGTGGCCGGTGTACCGCCTGTTCGGCGCGTCGTCGTGGGCGATGCAGGTCTCCATGGTCGCGTTGCACCTCCTCGCGATGGGCACCGCGCTCTGGATCGCGTTCCGTCGCGCGGGCATCCGGCTCATGATCGCCGTCGCCGCCGTGCTGGCGATCCTGACGCACGCGTACGGCGCGCTGACGCTGACCCAGCCGTGGAACCCGTACCTTCCGCTGCTGTTCTTCATCGTGTTCCTGCTCGCGCTCTGGTCCGTGATTGCCGGCGACCTGCCGATGCTGCCGGTTGCGGTCGCCGCCGGATCCTTCTGCGCGCAGACCCACGTCCCGTATCTGGGCCTCGTCGTCGGGCTCGGCGGCTTCACCATCGCGATCGCGTCCTGGAGAGCGTTCCGACGGCGGAAGAACCGGGCCGGGTCGCGTCGCTTCGTCCTGTGGTTGGCGATCGCGGCGGGCGTCGCCGCCGTCGTGTGGACGCCTCCCGTCATCGACCAGATCGTCCACGACCCGGGCAACCTGTCCGTTCTGTCGGACTACTTCCGCAATCCACCTGAGTCGCCCGTCGGGCTCCGGCGCGCGATCGACGTGCTGTTCGTGCACCTGAACCCGTTCCACCTCGTGCAGCAGCTGACCACTGACCGGACGCAGGTCGAGACCGGGTCGGTGGTTCCCGGCGTGTTGTTCCTCGGGGCGTGGGTCGCATCGGTCGTTGCCGCTTGGCGCATCCGTCACCGCGCTCTCCTGCGTCTCGACCTCGTGTTGGGCGTTGCGCTCGTGCTCGCGCTTGTGTCCACGAGCCGCATCTTCGGCCTCGTCTGGTACTACCTCGTGCTCTGGGCCTGGGGCATCACCGCGCTGATGATCCTGGCGGTCGGGTGGACGGCGGCAGTCCTCGTCGGCCGGCGGCTCGACCGCGCCGCGGCCGCAAAGGCCGCCCGCATCGGCACGGTCGCGTTGGTGGCGGTGGTCGTGGCCTTCAGCGCGGCGTTCACCTACAACGCAGCGTCGGTCGACGTCCCCGCGCCGCGCCTTTCGCACACGCTCGGCGTGCTCACCCGGAAGACCGCCGCCGCGCTCGACAGCACCACCGTCCCGGGCGGCGGTCGCGACGGGCGCTACCTCGTGACGCTCCGCGACCCCGTGGACATCGGCGCCATGGGCTACGGCCTCGTGAACGAGCTCGAGCGGCGCGGCTTCCACGTCGGCGTGATCGAGGGATACGGGCCCGGCGCGACCCGCTATCGCGTGTTGCCTTCACGCGATGCGACCGGCATCGTGCATCTGGCGATCGGTCCCGAGGACATCGCGACGTGGCGGGCGAAGCCGGACGTCCGTGAGGTCGCGTTTCACGATCCGCGGACCCCGAACCAGCGGACGGAGTTCGCCCGGCTCCGCGCGCAGCTGATCGACGAGCTGAACCAAGACAAGCTCTCCGATCTCGTACCCGCGATCGACGAGAATCTCTTCGGGCTCGGCCTGAACACCAGGGTGCCGGAGCCGGCTCGGCGACGGGTGGTTCGCATGATGGACCTCGGGTTGCCGGCGGCGGTGTTCGTGGGCCCCCGCCAGGCCATAGGCGACGTGTGAGCCCGACCCCCACGCCCGGGACGAGCGTCGACGACGCCGCCGAGCGCACGGAGATCCAGACC
>JBKPDN010000139.1:0-6707 GCA_046727875.1 Actinomycetota bacterium
AGCGCTAGCAGCGAGGTGATCACATAGCCACAGACGACGCCAGGATCAACGACCGCATTCGAGCTCGTGAGGTGCTGCTCATCGGAGCGAACGGTGAGCAACTGGGCGTGAAGCCGTTGCCCGAAGCGCTGGCCATCTCCCGCGAGGAGGAGCTCGATCTCGTCGAGGTCGCGCCGAACGCGAGCCCGCCCGTGTGCCGGATCATGAACTACGGCCGGTACAAGTACGAGCAGGAGCAACGGCGCAAGGAGTCGCGGAAGAAGGCCACGAACGTCGTCGTCAAGGAGATGAAGTTCCGGCCCAAGATCGACGAGCACGACTACGTGACCAAGATGAAGCACGTCGAGCGCTTCCTCGCCGAGGGATCGAAGGTCAAGCTCACGATCATGTTTCGTGGTCGCGAGGTGTTCCACCCCGAGCTCGGGTTGCGGATCCTGGAGCGCGTCGCCGAACAGGTGAGCGACATCGCCATGGTCGAGGCCGCACCTCGTCAGGACGGGCGCAACATGACCATGGTGTTGCACCCGACCAAGCGAGCCGCCCGGGCCCGGGCCGGCGCGGCATCGCCGCCGCCGGCCGGGAACGGCAACGAAGGAGCGCAGTGATGCCGAAGATGAAGACACACCGGGGAGCAGCCAAGCGCTACCAGGTCACGGGCTCCGGGAAGATCCGGCGCCGGAAGGCATTTCGTTCCCACCTGCTCGAGAAGAAGTCGAGCCGCCGGACACGTCGCCTCGGTCGGGGCGCCGAGGTCACCGGGGCCGACAAGAAGCACGTCGAGCGCCTGCTCGGGCGGTCCTAGGTACCGCGGCACCACACCGCCGCGACGCAGGAGGCAGTCACGATGGCGAGGGTCAAGCGTTCCGTTCAGGGCAAGAAGCACCGACGCGCGGTGCTCGACAAGGCGTCGGGCTACTCCGGCGCGAAGAGTCGCGGGTTCCGCAAGGCGAACGAGCAGGTCATGCGCTCGCTGCGGTACGCGTACCGCGACCGGCGGGCACGGAAGGGCGAGTTTCGGCGCCTGTGGATCGTTCGGATCAATGCCGCCTGCCGTCAGCACGACATCTCGTACTCGCGTTTTGTCGCCGGGCTCAAGGCGGCTGACATCGACGTCGACCGCAAGATTCTCGCCGACCTCGCCGTGCACGACTCGGCCGCGTTCGGCGCACTGGTCGACGTCGCGCGCGAGGCCCTGCAAGCAGCCTGAGTCGCCCGTGCCGGCGCTCGGACCCCGGCACCAGCGGGTCCGGCGGCTGCGCGACCTGATTCGCGACCCGCGCGCCCGCCGAGGCGAGCGTGCGTTCGTGGCCGAGGGCCCGCGCGTCGTCGACGCGGCACTCGATCGCGGGGTGGAGTTCGAGGGCGCATACGTCGCACCCGGCGCAATGCGCGCGTTCGGCCCCCTGGTGCAGCGGTTGCGCGACGGCGGAGTCCCGATCGAGGAGCTCAAGGAGGGCGTGCTCGAGCGGATCGGCGACACGGTGACGCCACAACCCGTGATCGCAGTCGCGCCGTTTCCGGGCGTCGCGCTCGACGAGCTGCGCGCGGACGGTCTGGTTCTCGTGGCGGTGGCGGTGCGCGACCCGGGGAACGCGGGCACCCTGCTCCGCAGCGCGGAGGCCGCAGGGGTGGCGGGAGTAGTGTTCTGCGGCAATTCGGTGGATCCGCACGCGCCGAAAGTTGTGCGATCGTCCGGTGGAGCGGTGTTCGGAATTCCGGTAGTGGAGGCGGACGACCCGGTGAAGGTGCTCGACGCGCTCGGCCGTCACGGACGGCGCCGCCTTGCCGCCGTGGCCGCCGGCGGTGAGCGTTTCGACCGCGTCGATCTCTCCGGTCGGGTGGCGATCGTCGTCGGCAACGAGACGTCCGGCCTGCCTCCGGGTCTCACCTCGCACCTCGACGGAGAGGTCACGATCCCGCTCGAGCCGCCGGCCGAGTCGCTCAACGTCGGCATGGCGGGCACCGTGCTGGCGTTCGAGGCGGCTCGCCAGCGGAGGGGGCAGCCGTGAACCTCGCCGAGGCGCAACGGCTCCTCGACCAGGCCCAGGCCCGCGCGGCGGCGGCCATCGAGACCGCGGCCACCGTCAACGCGCTCACCGACCTCGAGCGCGAGTACACGGGACGGAAGTCACCCGCGGCCGTCGTGAACGAGGCGATCAAGACGTTCGACCCGGAGGACCGTCCCGTGGCGGGGAAAGCGGTCGGCGCGTACCGGGCTGCGGTCGGCGAGATGATCGAACGCCGGCGGCTCGCGCTGGCGGCGAGCGAGCGGGACACCGGGCCCGAGGGTGAACTGCTCGACCTCACCGCCGGCGGACACGGGCGATCGCGCGGGCATCTGCATCTCGTCACGCAGGTGGAGCGCGAGCTGGAAGACATCTTCGCGGGTCTCGGGTACCAAGTGGCCGAGGGGCCCGAGGTCGAAGACGACTGGCACAATTTCGAGGCGCTGAACATCCCGCCCGCTCACCCCGCCCGCTCCATGCAGGACACGCTGTACGTCCGGCTCGGCGGCGAGGAGCAGGTGATGCTGCGCACGCACACCTCGCCGGTGCAGATCCGGACCATGGAGGCCAACGAGCCGCCGATCTACGTCGTCGCGCCGGGGCGCACGTACCGCAACGAGACACCCGGGCCGCGTAACTCGCCCGTCTTCCATCAGATGGAGTGCCTCGCCGTCGACCATGGGCTCACGCTGGCCGACCTGTTCGGCACGATCGAAGCGTTCGTGAAGCGGCTGTTCGACGACGAGTCCATCCGGACGCGCTTTCGCTCCGACTTCTTCCCGTACACCGAGCCCTCGGCCGAGCTCGCCGTGAGTTGCATCTTCTGCCACGGCAAGGGATGCCGCGTCTGCTCGCACACCGGATGGATCGAGCTCGGCGGCTGCGGGATGGTCGACCCGAACGTGTTCGACGCCGTCGGGTACGACCCCGAGGAGTGGCAGGGCTTCGCGTTCGGCTTCGGGCTCGAGCGGATCGCGATGATCCGCTACGGGATCGACGAGATCCGCACGTTCTTCGACGGCGACATCCGCTTCCTCGCTCAATACTGATGCGCGCACCCCTCTCGTGGATCCGGGAGTTCACACCGGTCGACGCCTCCGTCGACGAGCTCGTCGCGGCCCTGAACCAGGTCGGCTTGGAGGTCGAAGGCGTCGAGCAGCCCGGCCGCGAAGTCCGCGGTGTCGTCGCCGCCCGCGTCCTCGACGTCGTCCAGCACCCGAATGCCGACAAGCTGACGCTCGTCGACGTCGACTTCGGGAGCGGGTCCACCCGAGTCGTGTGTGGCGCACGGAACGTCGCCGCCGGCGACGTCGTCCCGTACGCGCCGGCCGGCGCGCATCTCCCCGAGCCCCTCGGCGTCCTGGAACGCCGGACGATCCGTGGCATCCAGTCCGACGGCATGCTCCTCGCCCCCGACGAGCTCGGTCTGGGCGACGACCATGAAGGCATCGTCCACCTCGACCATTCCGCCGAGCCCGGCGCCGACGTGCGCGAGCTCCTCGGGCTCGACGACGTGATCTTCGACCTGTCGATCACCCCGAACCGCCCCGACGCCATGTGCGTCGTCGGCGTCGCTCGGGAGCTGGCTGCGCATTTTCGCCTTCCGCTCACTGTTCCCGATGTGCGCGCGCCCACCGACAGCGCGGTCAACTCCGACATCACCGTTCGCATCGACGCGCGCGACCGCTGCCCCCGCTACCTCGCGCGCGTTGCTCGGGTGACGATGGGGTCGTCGCCGACGTGGATGGCACAGCGCCTGGTCAAAGCGGGCATGCGACCCATCAGCAACGTCGTCGACGTCACGAACTACGTGCTGCTCGAGCGCAACCAGCCACTCCACGCCTTCGACCTGAGCCGGCTGGGCGGCCGGGGCATCCTCGTCCGGCTCGCCAAGCGGGGTGAGCACATCACGACCCTCGACGGCGAGGACCGCGAGCTGGCCCGTGACGACCTGCTCATCTGCGACGCTGACGGCGCGCCGCAGGCGATCGCCGGGGTCATGGGCGGCAGCACCGCGGAGGTGGCGGAGGCCACGTCGGAGATCCTGCTCGAGGCGGCGTACTTCGAGCGCATGGGGATCGCGCGCACGTCGAAGCGCCTGAGGCTGCGATCGGAGTCGAGCGCCCGCTTCGAGCGCGGCATCGACCCGAACGGGGTCGCCGCGCACGCCGAACGCGCCATGCAGCTGTTCGCGGACGTGGCCGGTGCCCGGGTGGTGGAGGAGACCGTCGACGAGTATTCGGAGCCGGTCGAGCCGGCGCGCATCCACGTGCGGACGAGCAAGGTCAACGCGGTGCTCGGGAGCGAGCTCCGCGACAGCGAGGTGCTCGACGCGCTCCGCCCGCTGGGCATCGACGTGAGCGGCTCCGGCGACGACATCACCGCGGTGGCGCCGACGTTCCGCCCCGACCTCGAGCGCGAGGTCGACATCGTCGAGGAAGTCGCCCGCCGGATCGGGTTCGACTCGATCGGCCGCACGCTGGCGCGCCCGAAGGAGCAGGTGGGCGGGCTGACGCGCCGCCAGCGCGAGCTCCGACTCGTCGCGGATGCATTGGTGGGTGCGGGTCTGTCCGAGGCGGTCACGATCCCGCTCGTCTCCGCCGCCGATCTGGAACGGGCCGGCGCGCCGCTCGACCGGCTCGTCGAGGCCGCGAACCCGTTGCGCTCCGAGGAGTCGGTCCTGCGCACGCGGGTGCTGCCCGGTCTCCTGCGCGCGGTGGCGCACAACCAGACCCACGGGCTCGCCGACGTCGCGCTCTTCGAGATGGGACGGGTGTTCCTCGCCCCGGAGAAGAAGCGCACATTGCTCCCCGACGAGCCGTCGCACGTCGCCGCCGCGCTGTCCGGAACGATCCGGCGCCGACCGGTCGAGCCCGACCGGCCTGTCGATCCGTACGATGCCGTCGACGCGCTCCGCCAGGTCTTCGACGCCCTCGAGATCGCGAGCGGCCGGACCGAGTCAGGTGTCCGCCCCGGCTTCGACACCGCGCGCGGCGGCGCCATCGTCGTGGACGGCGAGGAGATCGGAGTCCTGGGGGCGATCGATCCCGCATTGCTCGCGGCGCTCGAGCTCCAGCCGCCCGTCGTCGGGTTCGAGCTCGACCTCGACCGGCTGCTCGCGGCCCGTCGCCGGGATCGGACATTCCAGCCGCCCTCTCCGTATCCGCCGTCGAGCATCGACCTCGCGTTCGTCGTGCCGGAGGAGGTCACCTCCGCCGCGGTCGCCGCGACCCTGGGGGACGCCGCCGGGGACGCCCTCGAGGAGGTGCGTCTCATCGATGTGTTCCGGTCGCCTGCCCTGGGTGCGGACCGTCGGAGCCTGGCGTTCGCGCTGCGCTTCCGCGCTCTCGACCGCACACTGACGAACGACGAGGTGGGGGAGATCCGGCAGCGCTGCATCGACGCCGTGCATCGCCGGCACCGGGGCGAGCTGCGCGGCTGAGCCGTGGTGACCGACCCGTTCGTCCATCAGGTCCGGCCGCGCTATGCGGAGGTCGACGCCCAGGGCGTGGTGTTCAACGCCCACTGGCTCACGTACTTCGACGAGGCCTGCACCCGGTGGTTCGACACGATGGGTTTCGACCCCGCAAAGGCGTTCTTCCACGACTTCGACCTGATGCTGGTGAAGGCCGTGCTCGAATGGCAGGGGCCCGCCGGCTTCGACGATCACGTCGCGGTGGCCGTCGAACCGGTCCGGCTCGGCACGGCATCGTTCGATGTCCGGTACACGGCGACGGTCGCCGATCGGCCGGTGTGCGTGGGGACGGTCACGTACGTCAGCGTGAAGCCGGGCACGCACGACTCGGCGCCGATTCCCGAGACGCTTCGGGAGCACCTGGAGGCCGCGAGCGACTGAGCGGTCGTAGCCTGCGGAAGAGGGCGACGAAGGGGAAGGACTTGTTCGAGCGCTTCACGGAACGGGCCCGGCGGGTGATCGTGCTCGCCCAGGAGGAAGCCCGCGTGCTCAACCACGGCTCGATCGGCTCCGAGCACCTGCTCCTCGGGATCGTCCACGAGGGTCAGGGAGTCGCGGTGCGCGCCCTCGAGTCGCTCGACGTCTCCCTCGCCGCGGTGCGCCGAGCCGTGGAGCGCGAGGTGCAGCCGGGCGTAGTCGGTAACGTCGGGGAGATCCCGTTCACGCCGCGGGCCAAGAAGTCGCTCGAGAACGCGCTCCGGGAGTCGCTGCAGCTCGGCCACAACTACATCGGCACCGAACACATCCTCCTCGGACTGCTCCGCACGAAAGACAGCGTCGCCGCCAGAGTCCTCGTGGGGCTGGGAGCGAGCTTCGAAGCCGCGCGCACGCAGGTCCTCGGCGTGCTGGCCGACCGTCCGATCCCACCGGACGAGAGCGGCATCCACCGCCTCCCCGACGAGCCGAGTCCCTAGCTACTGAGGGGCACGCCGGCGCGTAGCACCGGGAACTGCCGGTCGGGGTTGTCTTGCGGCTCGGGGTCGCCAGGACCGTCGGCGGGATCGCCCCGGAGGGCGACGGCGCCGTCAGGCGCATACTGCACGATGTAGGCCTTGCGGACGTCGTCCGTCACGTTGTGGCCGGTCGCGTGGGGCGTGAGCGACGAGAACACGACGATGCTGCCCGCACGAACCGGAACCGGCACTCCGCCATCCGGGTTCTCGAAGCACTGGAACCCGATGGGAGTGTCGCGGTGGGCGAGCGTTCCCGACCGGTGCGCGCCCGGG
>JBKPDN010000140.1:0-4210 GCA_046727875.1 Actinomycetota bacterium
AGCGGTGGGGTGTGACAGCTAACCGCGCGGGAGGCCGAGGATGCGTTGGGCGATGATGTTCTTGTTCACCTGGGTGGTGCCGCCCGCAATCGTGAACGAGCGCATCGCGACGCGGTCCCGTCCCCAGCGGCCGGTGTTGGCGTCGGGCCCGAGCACGTCGCCGGCGACCTCGCCGAGGTGCTGCTCGGCCTCGCTCCACACCAGCTTGGCGACGCTCGACTCCGGCCCCATTTCGCGGCCGTGCAGCGACCCCGAGATCGCCCGTTGCGACACCAGCTTGAGCAGCTCGCCCTCCAAGTAGACGCGGGCGAGCTTCTGTCGAACGACCGGGTCTTGTCCCGCGGGCATGCCTTTCGCGGTCTCCAGCAGATCGGCGATCTTCCTCCGCAGCCCCAAGTGCAGGTTCGACACCGTGCCGCGCTCGTGCGCCAGCGTCGTCATCGCCACCCGCCAGCCCTCGTTCAGTGGCCCGAGCAGCGCGTCGCGCGGCACCCGCGCGTCGGTGAAGAAGATCTCGCTGAACTCCTGCTCGCCGGTGATCGTGACGAGCGGGCGGGCCTCGATGCCGGGCAAGGTCATGTCGACGAGCAGACACGAGATGCCCTGGTGCTTGGGCGCGTCGGGATCGGTCCGCACGAGCAGCTCGCAGCGGTTCGCGAACGCGCCGAGCGTGTTCCACGTCTTCTGCCCGTTGACGACGAAGTGGTCGCCGTCGACGACGGCCGCGGCCTTCAGCGACGCCAGGTCCGATCCGGCGTCGGGCTCCGAGAACCCCTGGCACCAGATGTCGTCGCCGCGCAGCATCCGGGGGAGGAGCGTGCGCTTCTGATCCTCCGTGCCGTGCTGCATGATCGCCGGCGCGATGTTCGAGAGGCCGATGATGTTCACCGTCCCGGGGGCGCCGGCGCGTTGCATTTCCTCCGCGTACACGACCTGCTCCATGAGCGACGCGCCCCGCCCGCCGTACTCGGGCGGCCACGCGATCGCCGCGTAGCGGGCGTCGGCGAGCGTGCGGTTCCACACCCGGAGGCGCTCGATCCGCTCCGGGTCGTCGCCGACCGGGTGCTGCGCGAGCTCGCGGAGGTCGACGGTGAGGTGCTCGCCGAGCCAGGCCTGGAACTCCTTGCGGAACGCCTCGGCCTCCGCCGGATACGTAAAGTCCATGACGCGTCATCCTAAGTGGGGGACGGGCCGTGGGCCCGGAGGGGGAGACGATGAGCACAGACGAGCTCGCGCAGCAAGCGGTCGACGCGATCGAGGCCATCAGCGGCCCGCACCCCGGGTTCCGCGCCGCCCACGCCAAGGGCACGCTGTGCGCCGCTACGTTCGTGCCCGCCTCCGACGCGGGGCGGCTCACTCGGGCTGCGCACTTCCGCGACGGGCCGGTGCGGGCCCACGTTCGCTTCTCGAACGGGAGCGGAGACCCCGCCGCGCCCGATTTCGAGCCCCGAGAGGGCCGCGGCATGGCGACGAAGTTCTACCTCGACGACGGAACGACCACCGACATCGTCGGCATCACGCTTCCCGCGTTCTTCGTCGGGACGGTCGACGGCTTCTTCGACTTCTGCCGCGCGCGCGTCCCAAATCCCGCGACCGGTGAGCAAGACCCCGACGCGATCGGAGCATTCCTCGAGAAGCACCCCGAAGCGCTGACCGCCGGGGCGGCCATCCTGACCGCAGCGCCCCCAGAGAGTTACCTCCGCTGCGCGTACAACTCGCTGCACGCCTACCGCTTCGAGGACGACGCCGGCGGCAGCAGCTTCGTCCGCTACCGGTGGGTGCCCGACGCCGGCGAGGCGAGCCTGTCACCCGAGGACGCCGAGGCCCGCGGACCGGATTACCTCCAGGACGATCTCGCCACGCGGCTCGAGGACGACACCGCCGCCTTCACGCTCTCGGTCCAGGTCGCCGAGGACGGCGATCCCGTCGACGACCCCAGCATCCCGTGGCCCGAGGAGCGCCCCTGGGTCACGTTGGGCCGGCTCGAGCTCACCGGAGTCGCGCACGACCGCGAGCAGGGCGACGACATTCTCGTGTTCGATCCGACCCGGGTGACCGACGGCATCGGGCTGTCGAACGACCCGATCCTCCGCTTCCGCACCCGCGCCTACGCCGAGTCGGTGCTCCGCCGAACCGGTGTCGCCCGCAGTTAACCGGTCGCCGTCGCAAGCTCCGGCTCCTGCGGCGACGGTCGGCAAAGCCGCCGCCGCGGCCTAGTGGTCGAGGCCGCCGCGCTCGAGAGCGCTTTCGACCTCGCGCTGGCGGCGGACGTTCTCTTCGTGGAGCTCCTCGGTGGTCTTCACGACGCCGCCGGTCTTGAGCTCGCCCATGATGTGCACCTCGCCCAGCGTCTCGTGCATGTACTCGGGTCCCTCGCCGGTCGGGATGAACCAACCGGTCGGGCACATCGTGAGCACTTCGACGAACGAGAACCCCTCGTCGCGCAGCTGTGACTCGAACGCGCGGCGGAACATCTTCTTCGTGCGCGCGACGGCGCCCGCGTTGTGGACGGATCCGCGCGCCACGTACACGGCTCCCTGGAGCTGGGCGATGAGGTCGCCGATCAAGATCGGGTAGCCGTGGTATTCGGCGTCTCTGCCGTCGAGGGAGTTCTTCGTGCGTTGCCCGAGGACGCTCGTCGCGGTCATGTGGCCGCCGGTCTCGCCGAAGACGCCGTTGTTCAGGAGGATGCAGGTGACCTTCTCGCCGCGCGCCGCGGTGTGCAGCACCTCCTGCAGCCCCTCGTTGACCATGTCGCCGTCACCCTGGAGCGTGAACACCACCGAGTCCGGCCGCGTGCGTTTCACGCCCGTCGCCACGGACGGCGCCCGGCCGTGGAGCGCCTGCACGAGGTCGACGTCGATGGTGCTCGAGAACGCCGTGTAGCAGCCGATCCCGGCGACCATCACCGAACGCTGCGCGACCTCGAGCTCCTCGAGCGCTTCGAGGTAGACGCGCAACGCGAGCGGCTCACCGCAGCCGGGGCACATGTTGTGGTCCTGGGTGAGCAGCAGGTCGGGCTTGAGGTCGGCGACCTTCCGGGCGTGCTCGGGGGTCGCGCTGGTGTCGAGCACCGGGCCGGCGGGACGGGCGGGATCGTCGGACATCGTGGGGATCCTCTCCTTCAGCCGCGCTCGTTCACGGGCAGCGGCGGGAGCTCGGCGTCGGGACCGCCCTGGTGGAGGGCGAGAACGCGGTCGCGGATGATCTCGGCGTCGAGGAGCGGCCCGACGCCGAACCCGGAGCCGTCGGTCGAGATGCCGCCGATCCCGACGACCGGGGCCCGGCCGAGCACGCTGAGGCGCACGTCGTCGATCATCTGACCTGCGCACAGCTCGAACACGCCGACGACCCGCGCGCCGGCGGTCGCCTCGGTCACAGCCTCGTACGGGTACGGCCACAGGCTGATCGGCCGCACGTAACCGATGCGCGCGCCCTCGGCGCGCAGCTGCGCGACGACGTAGCGGACGAACTTCGCCGGTGTTCCGAACGAGACGATGACGGTCTCGGCGTCCTCGCAGAACCCGGTCTCGATGCGCTGCTCCTCGCGCTCGATGTCGGCGAGCTTCGTGCTGATCCGGCGCAGGTGCCGCTCGATGCCGGGGTTGTCGTGGCCGTGCTTGCCGAGCCCGAGGGGCGTGACGAGGCGCGAGTCGCCGCTGCCTCCGAGCGACCCGTCGACGGCCCAGTCCTTCGGGGGCAGCGCGGGGAACTCGATCCGCTCGACTGACACCGCCTCGTACGTGTGCGCCAGCAGGTAGTCGCCGTAGACGAGCACCGGGTTTCGCCACTTGTCGGCGATATGGAATGCGAGCTGCGTGAGCTCGACCGCCTCGCCGATGTCGAGCGGCGCGAGCACGAGGTGCCGGTAGTCGCCGTGGCCGCCGCCGCGAGTGGCCTGGAAGTAGTCCTGCTGCCCGCGCGCCATGTTGAACACGACGAGCGGCAGCTCCGCCAGCGTGATCTCGCTGAACGACTCTTGCATGAGCGAGAGCCCCTGACCGGTCGAACCCGTCGCGGCTCGTGCACCGGCGGCGAGGGCGCCCCACGCCATGCCGACGGCTTCGAGCTCGCTCTCGGCGTTGATGCACACACCGCCGGCCTCGGGCAGCTTCTTGGCGAGGTACTCGAGGAGCTCGGTGAACGGTGTCATCGGGTAGCCGGCGAAGAAGCGGCACCCGGCGGCGATGGCCGCGTCGGCGATCGCCTC
>JBKPDN010000141.1:0-2012 GCA_046727875.1 Actinomycetota bacterium
TCGACCTGAAGGCGTTCCACGCCCGCGCATTGAACCTCGGCCCGATGGGCCTGGCCCAGCTCCAGCGCGAGCTGGCGCGCGCGTAACGCGGTGGACATCTCCTGCGCGTTCCCGCCCGGCCCGGGCGCGATCGAGCACGCAGTGCTCGCAGAGTCGCTCGGTTACGAGCGCGCCTGGCTGTACGACTCCCCCGCGCTGTACCCCGACGTGTGGGTCTCGCTCGCCCGGGTCGCGGAGCGTACGGACCGCATCGGACTGGGGCCCGCGGTGCTGATCCCGAGCCTCCGCCACGTGCTCACGCAGGCGACCGCGATCGCGACCCTCGAGGGTCTGGCTCCAGGGCGCACGGTCGCCGCGATCGGCACCGGCTTCACCGGGCGCATGGCCCTGGGCCAGAAGCCATTGCCGTGGCGGGAGGTCGAGTGGTACGTGCGGAGCCTGCGCGCCCTGCTCCGGGGCGAACAGGTCGATGTCGACGGGGCGGTCGTCCAGATGATCGCACCCGCCGGCTTCCTGCCGGTGCCGCCGATCGGTGTTCCCATCCTCGTCGCCGCCAACGGGCCGATGGGTCTGCGCGTCGCGAGCGAGCTGGGCGACGGCGTCATGACCATCGGGTCCGGCCAACCCGACTTCGACTGGTGCGCCGTCCTCGCCTTCGGGACCGTGCTCGACGACGGCGAGCAGCCCTCGTCGTCCCGCGCGCTCGCGGCCGCCGGACCCGCGCTCACGGTCGTGTACCACGGCATGTACGAGGCGAACCCGGAGGTGGTCGACTCGCTCCCGGGTGGTCCCGAGTGGCGAACTGCCCTGGAGGACCTCCCGGCGGGCGTGCGGCACCTCGCCGTCCACGAGGACCACCTCGTGCGCGTCACGGAGCGGGACGCGCCGCTCCTCGACGGCGACACGCTGGCCGGGTTCACGTGGACCGCGCCGGCGACCCAGCTGCGCGAGCGGCTCGACCTGCTCGCGGCGAGCGGCGGCACCGAGATCCTCTAC
Organism: Actinomycetota bacterium; assembly: GCA_046727875.1. Lineage (GTDB taxonomy): Bacteria > Actinomycetota > Acidimicrobiia > IMCC26256 > JACDBD01 > JALZAA01. The sequence goes on from JBKPDN010000141.1 coordinate 997, forward strand.
GCACCGATGGGCCCCGACATCCCGCGCGAGCTGCGCGCCTTCGCCGCGATGGCTGGACTGGGTTAGCCACAATGCGTCCCTCACCCGAATAGTCCCGCGTCAGGGACGCATCGCTCAGGGGTTCACGGGGCGGTTCGTCCAGTTGCCGCGCTCGGTGCGGTACCAGCCGCCGGCCGCGAGGCTCCCGCCGTCGGCGTGCACGGTCGTGCCGGTCACGAACGCCGACAGGTCCGACGCGAGGAAGAGCGCCACCCCGGCGATGTCGTCCGGCGTCCCGAACCGCCCGACGGGCACCCAGCGCGGGATCAAGTGCTGCTGCTCGTCGGGCACCCACCGGTCGTAGGGAACCTGGATCGTCTGGGTGAGGTCGGGGGCGATCCCGTTCACACGGATGCCGTCGCCGCCGAGCTCGAGCGCCAGGCTCTTCGTGAACTGCACGACCCCCGCCTTGAAGGCCGAGTACACAGCCATCATCGGGATGCCGCGGAACGCCTCGACGGTCGAGACGTTGACGATGCTGCCGCCCTCACCCTGCTGGACCATGCCAGGCGCGAGTGCTCTCGTGCACAGCAGGACGTGCCGCAGGTTCGCGGCGTAGAGCGCGTCCCACTGCTCTTCGTCGGTGTCGAGGAACCGCGCGGCGCGGTGGAGGTAATGGCCGACGTTGTTGACGAGCACGTCGACGCGGCCGTACTCGGCGAACGTCGCCTCCGCGAGCGCCTCGACCTGATCGGGCTGCGACACGTCGACCACCTGCGCCAGCGCGTCACCGCGTTCCGCCCGGATGGCGGCAGCCGTGTCGCGGGCGCGGAGCGCGTCGATCTCGGCCACCACGACCTTGGCCCCGTGCGCGGCGAATGTCTCGGAGATACCGCGCCCGATGCCGCCTCCCCCGCCGGTCACGACCGCGACCTTGCCCGTGAGCAGTGAGGCGTCGGGCTTCAGCACGGGTGTTATGCCGGCACGCGGCCGGCCTCCACCGCGGCCGCCTCCGCCGCCCGGAGCTGCTGCTCGAC
>JBKPDN010000142.1:0-2540 GCA_046727875.1 Actinomycetota bacterium
GGGCTCGAGCGGGTCGTCGGGCACGACCGGCTCCACGAGCTCCACCAGCGCGTCGAGCTCGGCTGACGACAGCAGCTCCAGCTCCGGTTCGACGCGGTATCGGGCAACGGCCGGCTCCAGCTCCGCCTCAACCTCGTCCCACACGCAGACCCGTGGAAGCTGACATGCGCTTCCAGGTCATGGGCACGGACGCGCACGTCCTCGTGCACGGATCCGACGCCGCCGCGCTGGCGGATGCCGCCCGCGACGACCTCGACGAGCTCGAGCGGCTGTGGAGCCGGTTCCTCCCCGACAGCGAGACCAGCCTGCTGAACGCCGCCGGCGCCGCCCCGGTCGTGGTGTCACCGGCAACGTGCGCACTCATTGCCCATGCGGTCGAAGGATGGCGGATCACGAACGGTCGCTTCGACCCGACCGTCCTCGGCGACGTCGTCCGCGCCGGCTACGACCGGTCGTTCGAGCGCATCCCCGCCGTCACCCGAGCGGGTGCTTCCGATCGACGGCGGGGTTGCGCGGGCATCGAGATCGACGAGCCCGTCAACCTGGTGCGTCTGCCGTCACGCGTCGCGTTCGATCCCGGCGGTATCGGCAAGGGCTACGCCGCCGACCTGGTCGTCGAACGACTCATGGGGCACGGGTCGGTCGGTGCGTGCGTCAACGTCGGCGGCGACGTGCGCGTGGCGGGACGCGCCCCCGGGGGCCGGTCGTGGGCCGTCGGCGTCCTCGACCCGTTCACCGAAGCGCCGATCGACACCGTCCTGGTGGACGACGGCGGAGTGGCGACCACGAGTCGGACGAAGCGCGCCTGGTTCGCCGACGGCGAGCCCGCGCATCACGTCATCGACCCGGCGACGGGCCGGCCTGCCGCGCGCGGGCTCGCTGCCGCGACCACCGTCGCGTCCGAGGCCTGGGCCGCCGAGGTCTTCGCCAAGGCCGCGTTCGTCGCTGGTCTCGACGAGGGGCTCGCCTTCCTCGAAGAGCACGGCGTCGCGGGGCTGCTCACCGACGACTGCGGCCGGCACTTCGCCACCGCGGCGTGGGGCGAGTTCAGCTTGGCGGAGCGCCGAGGCGACCTGGCGCGGTCCGGTCCGGCGCGGCTCGAAGGGGCGGCGCACTGATGCCGATCTGGTGGTACGTCGCTCGCGCCAGCGGGCTCATGGCCTGGGCGATGCTCACGCTGACCGTCGTGTGGGGCTTGCTCCTGTCCAGCAAGCTCCTGGGTCGCAAGCCCACGCCGGCGTGGATCCTCGACCTGCACCGCTTCATCGGCGGCGCCACGGTCGTCTTCACCGGCGTGCACCTGGTCGCGATCCTCGCCGACAGCTACGTGCACTTCGACCTGGTGCAGATCCTCGTGCCGTTCGCGTCCGACTGGAACCCGCTCGCGGTCGCGTGGGGCATCGCGGCCTTCTATCTGCTCGCGGCGGTCGAGATCACGTCGCTGCTGCGCACGTCCTTGCCGATCAAGGTCTGGCGGCGCGTGCACTACGCGAGCTTTCCGCTTTTCGTCCTGGCGACGATCCACGGCGTGACGGCCGGGACGGACTCCCGCACGACGTTCGCCGGCATGGTGCTCGCGAGCGTGGTCCTCGTCGTCGGACTGCTCACTGCCACCCGCGTCGGCCGGGCGCGCACTGCGCCCATTCCCGTTCGATCCGCCCGATCCGCCCGACCGGTACGCGAGCCGGTCGGGGCGCGTCCGCGGTCGCAGCCGTGAGCGCGCTCGTCGCCGTACCAACCGTCACCGAGATCATCGACGGGCCGGTGACGGCGGTCGACCGGGTGTACGCCTTCGACCGGGTCCGCGACGCGTGCACGTCGGCGCCCCGCACCGTGCACCGCGCTCGCGCGCGCCTCTTCACGCAACCACACCCAACGGACCGCTGGCCTGCGATCGCGGAAGGCACGCTGATCCTCGACGGCGGCGTGGTTGTGTGCGCCGGCGCCGCCGCCGCCACGCTGCGCGAGGCGATCGACCTGCTCGCGGCACGGCTCCGGCGCCGCCTCAGCGGATCGGCAGAGTCCCCGCCAGCGCCGCCTCGTCCGTGTCGCTGAACAAGACCCGTACGGTGAGCCGCCAGTCGCCACGGATCGGGATGCTCACACCCGACGCGATGTAGTGGCCGGGCCCGATCCGTCGGACCGGAATCGGAGTCGGCGCGATATCCCGACCGGGCAGACTCGCCGAGATCTGGAACTCACCGACGTCCTCGAGCCCGCCGATCTGCGGCAGCGCGAGCGGCGCCCCTTCGGGGGAGAACGCGGTGAGATGCAGCTCGTTGGGCCCCGGGCTCCCGGGGACAGCGGTGACGTCGACCTTGAGGCGGTCGGATCGCAGCGTGACACCCGTCGCCCCCGAGTTGTTGACCGAGACGGCAGGAGCTGCGTTCACGAGCAGCGCCGCGATCGAGAGGATGACGACCGCGATGACCGCCTCGAGGCCGACGTGGCGCCGGAGGTTGCGCATCTCCCACGCGTCCTCTTCGGCTCCGTCATCGCCCCGGTCCCCGCCGTCGCCTCCATCGCCTCCGCCCCCTCCG
>JBKPDN010000143.1:0-8895 GCA_046727875.1 Actinomycetota bacterium
GAGCCATACCTCCACGTGAGGCTCCCAGTGTGGGTAGGCGACGGCGATGGCCATAGTGGCTAGCGGCTGAAGACATGCAACATCGTCAGCACGATCAGGTACAGCGAGATTGCGGCCACGATGCCGAGCACGAAGAAGCGACGGAAGATGGGCTTGTCGGTCCGCAGGTGCATGTACCACGAGGCGACGAGCGCGAACTTGATCACAGCGAACATGAGCAGGAACACGATGATCAGCCCGTCGGGAACGTCGCCTTGGAGGTAGTAGAGGCCGATCTCGGCGGCGGTGACGGCCACCAGGACCGCCGCGATGACGACGTAGCGCGCCGGCGTCGGGTGCGGTCGCACCTCGCCCGGGAGCAGCGGGAGGTGCGGCTCGGCGGGGGCCGGCGCCGCGGCGTCCGTCGTGGCGAGCGCCGTACCGGGCTGGTCCTCGGCGGGCGCGTCCGCCGGCTCGGTAGCGGTGCCGGTGGTGGCGGATTCGTCGGCCATGGCGATCGGCGCCTCGGGCTCCTACTTGGGGATGAGGTAGACGACGGTGAAGATGACGATCCAGACGACGTCCACGAAGTGCCAGTACAGCCCGGCGATCTCGACCCGCTCGGAGTCCCTGCTCGTCAGCCGTCCCTGCGTCGCGAGCCCCCAGAGGGAGAGCAGCCAGATGATGCCGGCGGTGACGTGCGCGCCGTGCAGGCCGGTCAGCACGAAGAACGTCGAGCCGGAGAGGTTCTTGGAGAGCGTGAAACCCTGCCGGTAGAACTCGGTGAACTCGAACACCTGGCCACCGATGAACGTCGCACCGAACAATGCGGTGGCGAGCAGCCAGACCCGCAGTCGCCGGTAGTCGCCGCGCAGGATCGCGGCGAGAGCGAGCACCATCGTGAGGCTGCTCATCAGCAGGATGAACGACGTCACCGAGGTGAACGGGATGTTGTACACGTCCTGTGGATGCGGGCCGGGCTGCGGTCGCCCTCGGTAGAACAGGTAGGCGGAGATGAACGCACCGAAGAACAGGCAGTCCGACGACAGGAACAGCCACATCGCCAGCTTGGTGTTGCTGACGCCCAGGCTCGTGGCCGGCGCGTCGTGGCCGGCTTCGGCGACGTCGTGCGACGGCGGGACGGCGACCTGATCCATCGTCACGGCTCCGTCTGGGGCTCGATGCCCCACGCGTAGATGCCGAAGGCGACGAAGAACGCGCCGATCGGGACCAGCCACAGCGCCTGGAACACCGCCGCGTACCCGAGGATCGGCAGCCCGAGGGCGAGGATGACCGGGAAGTACGACGGGGACGGCATGTGGATCCCGTGCCCGTCGCCGTGCTCGTCGCCACCGTGGTCGTCGCCGCCGTCACCCCCGGCCGGGCGCTCCTCCACGGCGACGGCGCCACCGCGCGGCAGCGGCACGGCGTGACCGGTCTCGTCCTCGGTGTACTTCCGGTGCCAGAAGTCGTCGCGCGCTTCGACCTGCGGGATCTCCTCGAAGTTGTACATCGGTGGCGGCGAGGGAGTCGACCACTCGAGCGTGCGCGCGTCCCACGGGTCGTCGCTGGCGTGCTTGCCGTGCCGGCGGCTCACCATCACGTTCACGATGAACACTAGGACGGAGAGGGCGATGACGAACGCGCCGATGGTCTCGAGCTGGTTGAGGAAGTCCCAGCCCAGGCCGGTGTCGTACCGGTACGTGCGCCGCGGCATGCCGATCAAGCCGAGGAAGTGCATCGGGAAGAACGTGAGGTTGAACCCGATCAGCATCGTCCAGAAGTTGAGCTTGCCCAGCCGCTCGTCGAGGAACCGGCCGTAGAGCTTCGGGAACCAGTAGTAGAAGCCGCCGAAGAGACCGAACACGAGCCCGCCGAACAACACGTAGTGGAAGTGGGCGACGACGAAGTACGTGTCGGTCTGCTGCGTGTCGGCGGGCACGACCGAGTGCAGCACGCCGGACAACCCGCCGAGCGTGAACATCGCGATGAAGCCGAGCGCGAACAGCATCGCCGTCTTGAGGCGCACCGCTCCTCTCCACACGGTGGCGAGCCAGTTGAAGATCTTCACGCCCGTGGGAACGGCGATGATCATCGTGGAGAGCGCGAACGCCGAGATCGCGACGGGCCCCAGCCCGGTCGCGAACATGTGGTGCGCCCAGACGCCCCACCCTATGAACCCGATGGCGATGCCGGAAAACACGACGACCGGGTATCCGAACAACGGCTTGCGCGAGAACACGGGCAAGATCTCGGACACGATCCCCATGCCCGGGAGGATGAGGATGTAGACCTCCGGATGGCCGAACAGCCAGAAGAGGTTCTGGTAGAGCAGCGGATCTCCGCCGGCGGCGGGTTGGAAGAAGTTCGTGCCGAAGTTGCGGTCGAAGTAGACCATGATCAGTGCTGAGGTGACGATCGGCATCGCGAACAGCGTGAGGAACGCCGTCACTGTCATCATCCACGTGAACACCGGCATGCGCATGAGCGTCATGCCGGGCGCGCGCATGTTGAGGACCGTCACGATGAAGTTGATCGCGGACGTCGTCGACGCGATCCCGAGGATGACGATACCGACGGCCCAGAAGTCCGCGCCGTGGCCGGGCAGGAAGCCGCGGGCAAGCGGCGTGCTCGTGAGCGGCGTGTAGCCGAACCAGCCGCCGTCAGGCGCGCTGCCGCCGATGAAGAAGCTCGAGTAGATGAACAGCCCGCCGAAGAAAAAGCCCCAGTACCCGAACGCGTTCAGCCGCGGGAAGGCGACGTCACGGGCACCGATCTGGAGCGGGATGAGGTAGTTGCCGAACGCGACCGCGAGCGGCATCCCCATGAGAAAGATCATCGTGGTGCCGTGCATCGTGAACAGCTCGTTGTACTGCGCGGCCGTCAACAGGGTGCCGTTCGGCCCCGCGAGCTGGAGGCGGAGCAGCAGCGCTTCGATCCCGCCGATCACGAAGAACGCCAGCGCGGTCGTGCCGTACATGATGGCGATCTTCTTGTGGTCGATCGTCGTGAACCAGCTCCAGAAGCCGGTCGTCGCCTTCGGACGGCGCAGGACGCGCAGCCGGCGCGCCGGCGCCTGCACCGTGTCGGAGACGGTCGTCATCGGCGGTCTCCCGCGAATCCGTTCACTTCAGCTGGAGGAGGTAGTCGGCGATCTGCCCGGCCTCCTGTCGCGTCATCGTCGGCTGCCCGGCCGGGGTGTTCTGGCTGAACGACGGCATGCCCACGCACTTCCCCCCCGCCGGCTCACCAGCCTCCCGGCACTGCTTGGACTGCATGGGGATCAACCCGGGTGCGTTGTACACCCAATCGACCAGCTTGTCGCGTGTCAGCGCGTAGTACCCGCTGGCGAACGTGGTCCGGCTGGCGAGGTGGGTGAGGTTCGGGCCGTAGCTGCTGACCTTCGAGTCGGCGAGCGAGTGGCAGTTCGTGCACTGGAACTTCGTGCTGATCAGGTCCTGCGTCGGCCCGGCGGCCTTGGTGTCCGCGCCGGTGCCGACCTGCAACGGCACCGCCGGTCCCTGCTGCTGCTCTCCGACCCACCGGTCGAACTCGCTCGGTTCCTTCGCGATGACGCGGAACCGCATGTTGGCGTGCGACAGCCCGCAGTACTCCGCACACTGCCCGAGATAGGTGCCCGGCTTATCGGCCTCGATCGTCGTGAAGTTGTTGTGGCCCGGTACGACGTCAGTCTTCCCGTTGAGCTCCGGGACCCAGAAGCTGTGGATCACATTGCATTTGTTGGGCAGCGACTCGTCACACGCCTGAAGGTTGACCCGAACGGTCCGGCCCGCCGGGATCACCAGCTCGTCGGCGGTGACGACCTTCTCCTTCGGGTACTTGAACTCCCACCACCACTGCTTCCCGACCACCGTGACGTTGAGCACGTCGCCGGACGGCTCTTTGTGCAGGTCGAAGATGGTGATGATCGTCGGGACGGCGATGACCGCGAGGATCAGCGCGGGAACGATCGTCCACCCGATCTCGAGCGGCGTGCTGCCGTGGATCTGCTTGGGGTTCTCGTTCTTCCCCGCCCGGTACCGGAAGCGGACCGCGAACACGACCACGGCCCCGAGCACGAGCACGCCGACGACGACCGACACGAAGAAGATCGGCGTGAAGAGGTTGTCGATCTTCTGCGCCGCCGGGCCTTTGGGCTTCAGCGAGTTCTGCCCGTTGTTCTCCGCGGAGCAGGCCGCCAGCAGCAAGCCCACGCCGGCGACGACGGCCAGCCCCACCCATCGCTTGGAGCGCGACCTGAGGTGCCTCATTCTCCTCGTCTTCCGATCACGTGTCCGGTAATTGCTCGGGCGACCTCGTGCTCGGCGGCCTCGCGGCCGGGCGACCTCAAAATCGGAGCCTATCCCCGGGCTTCTCCGTCGGAGCAACTCGGACAGGCGCTGTGACCAGCGGTTTCAGTACCCCAGGCGGTCGAGGGCGTGGGCGCGGCGCTGCCAATCGCGCTCGACCTGCACGTGGGTCTCCAGGTAGACGCGCACGCCGAGGAGGGCCTCGAGCTCCTGGCGGGCCGCGGTCCCGGCATCCTTCAGCACGCGGCCGTCGCGCCCGATCACGATCCCCCGCTGCGATTCTCGTTCGACGCGGATATCGGCGCGTAGCCGCAGGATGCTGTCCTCTCGATCATCGGCGTCCGGCTCGTTCTCCATCTCCTCCACCGACACCGTGATGGAGTGCGGGAGCTCGTCGCGGGCGACCGCTAGGAGCTTCTCGCGCACCAGCTCGGCGGCAAGCACGGTCTCGGGCTGGTCGGTGACGGTGCCCTCGGGGTAGTAGCGCGGCCCCTCCGGGAGCCGCCCTTCGATCTCGGCGAGCAGCGCGTCCGACCCCTCCCCCGTGCGCGCCGACACCGGGAAGAACGCGTCGAGCTCGCCCAGGTCCCGGGCGGCGGCGACGAGGTGCTCGGCGACCGCGGCCTTCGACGCGCGGTCGATCTTGTTGACGACCAGCAGCTTCGGCGTGTCGGCCTGCTGCGCGAGCTCGGCGATGAACCGGTCCCCGCTCCCGATCGGCGCGTCCGCCTCGACCATGAGGCAGACGACGTCGACCTCCCCGAGCGTCGAGACCGCGCGCTGGTTGGTCCGCTCGCCCAGCAGCGTGCGCGGCTTGTGGATGCCGGGGGTGTCGATGAAGACGATCTGGCTGTCCGGCGTCGTGCGCACCCCCCGGATCGCGGTGCGCGTCGTCTGTGGGCGATCGGACACGATTGCGACCTTCGAGCCGACGAGCTGGTTGAGGAGCGTCGACTTCCCGACGTTCGGCCGTCCGACGAGCGTCACGAAGCCGCTGCGGAAGGCCTCGGTCACGTCGCCGCGACGCGCTCGGCCGCGCTGTCGGGCACCGGCCGGATGTGCACCGACACGATCCTGCGGCCCTGCACCCGCTCCGTGCGGAACTCGAGGCCCTGGAAGCGCACGCACTCCCCTTCCTCGGGGACGTGACCGAGCAGGTTGAACACGAGCCCGCCGACCGTGTCCCACTCGGTGTCGGGGAGCTCGATGCCGAGCTCGTCGCTGACGTCGTCGATGGAGGTGCCGCCGGGGACGCGCAGCGCACCGCCGGGGAGGTGCTCGACGCTCGGCTCCTCGAGGTCGTACTCGTCGGCGATGTCCCCCACGATCTCCTCGAGCAGGTCCTCGAGCGTCACGAGACCGGAGGTGCCGCCGTACTCGTCGATGACGATCGCCATGTGGAACTGCTTCGTCTGCATCTCGCGGAGCAACTCGGCGACGCGCTTCTGCTCGGGCACGAACACGGCTTCGCGCAGCGCGGTGCGGATCGGCTCGCCGCCCTTCCCGGCACGGGCCAGAGAGACGAGGTCCTTCAGGAACACGAGCCCGATGATGTCGTCGGCGGTGTCCTCGTAGGCGGGGACCCGCGAGAACCCGCCCTCGATCGCGCGCGTGATGCCATCCTCGATGGTGGCGTCGGCCGAGATCGCCACCATGTCGGTGCGGGGTGTCATCGCCTCGCGGACGACCATGTCGCCGAACTCGAAGATGGAATGGATGAGCTTGCGCTCGTCTCGCTCGATCGCCTCCTCGTCGGCGGCGACATCCGCCATCTGACGGATCTCCTCCTCGCTGACGAACGGACCCTCCTTGAGGCCGCGTCCGGGGAGCACGACGTTGGCGAGACCGATCAGGCCGCGTGAGAGCACCCGTAGCGGAGGGAAGTTCGTCAGGAAGGAGAGGACCGGCGCCACGAGGAGCGCAGCCCGATCCGTGTGCTGGATCGCGAAGGTCTTCGGCACCACCTCGAAGAAGACGAAGAAGACCGCGATCTCGACCACGATGCCGAGCACGAAGCCGATCGTGCCGAAATGCTGCTCGAGGAGGACACCGGTGAGGTTGGCGGACACGAGCTGGCACACGAGGATCACGAGCAGCAGCGAGTTGAGCGTCCGCTCCGGCCGTTCGAGCATTCGCGCCAGCCTCGTCGCGCCGCTCCGGCCCTCCTCGTCGAGTGCGAGCGCCCGGACGCGGCTCATGCGCGTGAACGCGGTCTCGGCCATCGCAAGCACGCCGGAGACCAGGAACAGCGCGACGATCGTCGCCAGCAACGCGTAATCGGTGCCGGTCACGTCAGGGCCGCGCGGGAATGACTCGGTTCTGGACCGGCGCTCACCGGTCGACTTCCCGCTCGAGCTCTCGGAAGCGCGCGAGCAGCTCCCGCTCCCGCTTTTTCATCGCCTCGGACTCGCGCTCCTCCGCATGGTCGTAGTTCAGCAGATGGAGGATGCCGTGCACGACGAGCAGCGCGACCTCGTCGTCGAGCGAGCCGCCGCTGCCTCCCGTCTGCCGGCGTGCGACCTGCGGGCACACGACGACGTCGCCGATGACCGTCGGCGGGTCGCTCGCCTCCGACGGCGACCCCGGCCCGCGTCCGCCCTGGTCGGGCTGACGGCCGCCCGGCGCCACGTCGTCGTCCATCGGGAACGCGAGCACGTCCGTCGGGCCGGTGCCGCCGAGGAACCGCTCGTGGAGGTCGGACATTGCCTGCTCGTCCACGAAGATCACCGACATCTCGGCGTCCTCGGGCACCCGCTCCTCGTCGAGCACCACCCGCGCGAGGCGCACCCAGCGCAGGACGTCGACGTCCATCTCCGACTGCTCGTCGGCGCCGAAGACGGTCCTCATGGGCCAGTCCGTCCGTAACCGGGGACGGGGGCAGCGGGACCGACCGCCACGACGCCGAACCGGCACCGGTCACGCGTCACGACGGATGTCATCGCCGGCTCTCGCCGCGTTCGTAGGCGTCGACGATGTCCTGCACGATCTTGTGCCGGACGACGTCGCCCGAGCCGAGCTCGACAAACGCGAGGCCCGGGATTCCCTCGAGCACGTCGCGGACGACGAGGAGCCCGGAGCGGCCGCGACCCTCGGGCAGGTCGATCTGGGTGACGTCGCCGGTGACCACGATCAGTGAGCCGAACCCCAGGCGGGTCAGGAACATCTTCATCTGCTCGGGCGTGGTGTTCTGCGCTTCGTCGAGGATGATGAACGAGTCGTTCAGCGTCCGGCCCCGCATGAACGCGAGCGGCGCGACCTCGATCACGCCCCGGTCCATGAGCCGCGTCACGACCTCGGGCTCGAGCATGTCGTACAGCGCGTCGTAGAGAGGCCGAAGATACGGGTCGACCTTGGCGAGGATGTCGCCGGGAAGGAAGCCGAGCCGTTCCCCGGCCTCGACGGCAGGACGCGTGAGGATGATGCGGTTGATCTCCTTCGCCTGGAGCGCCTGCACCGCGAGCGCGACGGCGAGATAGCTCTTGCCCGTCCCGGCGGGCCCGATGCAGAAGGTCACCGTGTGGTCGCGGACTGCGTCGACGTACTCCTTCTGGCCCGCGGTCTTGGGCCGTACGGTCTTGCGGCCGCGCAGCACCTCGGTTGTGAAGACGTCCGTCGGCCGCTGGTCGGCCTTGAGCATCTCGATGCTGCGCCCGACGCCGTCACGGTCGAGGCTGTGGCCCTGCTCGAGGAGGATCACCATCTCCTCGAACAGGCGGCCGACGCGCTCGGCCTCCCAGGCGTCACCGGTGACGGTGATCTCGTTGCCGCGCACGTGGATCTCGACCGGGAACGCGTCTTCGACGAGGCGGAGAAGCTCGTCGCGCTGCCCGAGGAGGCCCACCATCAAGTGGTTACCCGGAACGAGGATCTTGACCTGAGTCGGCGACGGCGAAGCCACGTCGGCGCGATCGTACCTCTGAGAACCGTGAACCTGGTCGAGCTCAGGCGCTCGACACGCCGGCGCGCAAGCCCAGCTCGTCGAGCCGGCGCCCGAGGTCCTCGGCGCGACGACCCAGGACGGCGGCGAGGACGCGCAGGTCGTCGCGGCGGATCGTGAGGAGCCGGCCGTTGAAGTCCTGGCGCTGGAGCTGGATGGTCTCGGCGTAGCGGGAGAGCACCGAGGCCTCGGCGTCGTCGATGGTGCGTAGGCGCTCGAGGTCGATGGTGAAGAAGCCTTCGTCGAAGGCGTCGTCACGCTGGGTGAGGTCGTGATCGGCGTCGGTGCCGCGCGGGAGCAGCTGATCCCCCGGGACCTGATAGAGCTCGGCCAGGCGCAGCAGCCGGGGGACGGAGATCGCCCGCTCGCCCCGCTCGTAGGCACCCAGGACCGAGGCCTTGAACTCCATGCCCGATCGTGCCTCGACGTCGTGCAGCGAAAGGCCCTTCTGGCGCCGGATCGACCGCAACCGGTCGCCGACCATCGCCCCGCTGGTGCTCACGCCTCCCCCTTCCGGGTCTCCACGCCTCGAGGGGCCTCGGAGGTCGGAGGCTACCAGTTTCCGCCACTTATGTCACCCTGCGTGGCTGATGCTCGGGTCGAACCACGCGGAGAGTGCGAAAATCACGCAGCGTGATCACAGGGGATCCGCCGCGCGGTGAGCACCGC
>JBKPDN010000144.1:0-5190 GCA_046727875.1 Actinomycetota bacterium
GCGTCCCCGCCAGCACCACCGGCGTCTCCAACGCCTCCTCGGGCGGGACGCCGAACGCGCCCGCCATCATCTCGGCCAGCGCACGGCGATCGTCGGTGAAGTTCGTGAACCCGACGAACGACTGGATCTCGAGGTCGTCGAAACGCTCACCGGCAGCGGTGCGCAACCGGGCGACTCTTTCGTCGGTCGCCGCCCCGGTCATCGACCGGGTGGCGTCGTCGCTGATGGCCTCGCCGCCGCGCAGGTTGGCGTTGAGCCCGACAATCGCCGCTTCCCGTGCGGCGACGGCGAGGATCTTCGGCCCGCCGCCGCCGATGATGAACGGCGGATGCGGCTGCTGCACCGGCTTCGGATGACCGTCGAGGTCGGTCACCGTGTAGTGCTTGCCGTGGAAGGTGAACGGCCCGTCGGCCATCAGGCCCTTCAGGATCGTGATCGACTCGTCGAGGCGGTCGATGCGCACGCTCGGGCGGTCGAGCTCGAGGCCTGACTTCTCGTAGTCGGCGGTCATCCAGCCCGCGCCGAGGCCGAGCTCGAGCCGGCCGTCCGACAGCAGGTCGAGCGTGGCTGCCTCACGCGCGAGTACCACGGGGTGCTTGTAGTCGTTGGCGAGCACGAGCGAGCCGACGCGCAAGGTGTCGGTGACCGCAGCAGCGGTGGCCATCGCCGGCATGGGTGCGAGCGGATGGTCGACGAAGTGATCGGGCACGAACAGCGTCGAGTACCCGAGGGCTTCGGCCGTACGCGCCTTCTCGCGAAAGTCGGACGCTGACGCCGCGTGCGAGCACATGACTCCGAAGCGGAACTTCCGGTCGTGTGCCATGCATCCCCTTCCGGTCGCCGTCGCACGCTCCAGCTTTGCGCCCCGGCGGCAAAGCCGCCGTGGCCGCGGGCAGGCTATCCGACCGCGTATCAGCTTCCGGTCGAGCCGAAGCCGAACGAGCTGCGTTCCGTCGACCCGAGGTCGTCGACCTCGACCCACTCGACCATCCCGACTTCGAGCAGGACGAGCTGCGCGATCCGGTCACCGCGGTGCACGTCGTAGTGGTGCGTGGGATCCGTGTTCACCAGCACGACCTTGATCTCACCCCTGTACAGGGGATCGATGAGCCCCGGCGTATTCAGGCACGTCACGCCGTGGTTGAGCGCCAGCCCAGACCGGGGCAGGACGAACCCGGCATGACCGGACGGGATCGCGATCGCGATGCCGGTCGGGACGAGCGCGCGTCCACCCGCCGCGTCAATACGCGTGTCGAGGGCGGCGTGGAGGTCGTAGCCGGCGTCGTCGGGGTGCTGCGCGGCGGGAAGTGGAAGATCGGCGTCGAGCCGCCGGATCGGGATATGCACGAACCGAAAGGTAACGCGCGCTACTCGCGCAGGTCCCCGACCAGCTCCGAGCGCTGCTCCTCGGTGAGCTCCACCACCGCGTCGTAGTTCGGATGGTCGACCACGATGCGCACCGGACCGGAGATGAACGAGTCGACCTGCTCCGCCGTGAAACGGAACTTGAGGTAGTGCACGGTCGTCGTGGTCTCCTCGCGGGTGAGGCGCTCTTCGTCCTCGGGCGTGCTCGGAACCGACGACCCGTCCTGCAGCCAGATCGACACCGCCCGCTGGATGCCCACCAGCTTCGGGAGCCACTCGTAGAGGCGTTCCTTGTCGTCGATCTCGACGAACAGCGTGCCCGACAGCTCATTCGCATCCGGGATGAGCTCGTTGTACGTGTCGACCTCGCCGCGGATCTGGTCGTCCGTCAGCATGCGCTCGATGCGCGCCATCTCCTGGATCTGGAATCGCATCGTCTCCGTGTTCTCGAACGTGATCGTCAGGAGATCGCCGAGCTGGACACGGCGACGCTTCTTCACCGCGACGATTTGACGCCGGAACTCGTCGCGCTCGCGTTCGTATTCACGCAGGTCCTTGATGTCGTCGAGCGTGAGCTTGCGCATCGTCACTCCTTGGGGAGGCCATAGCCCGTGGCCAGCACCTGCAGCGACGCGTCGAAGGTGTGCTCACCGACCAGCGGCGGCCCCGGAACCCGGGGCCGCCGGTGCGGGACCGTGGTCAGCGCGGGTCAGCGTCGACCTGCTCGAGGCCCTGCGTGAACCGACCCGCGTGGCTCTTCTCCGCGCGGGCGAGGGTCTCGAGCCACTCGCCGATCTCGTCGAAGCCCTCGTCGCGGGCGGTCCGGGCGAAGCCGGGGTACATCTCGGTGTACTCGTAGGTCTCGCCCTCGATCGCCGACTTGAGGTTGTCGGCGGTCGGACCCACCTCGACGCCCGTCACCGGGTCACCGACCTCGGCGAGAAAGTCGAAGTGCCCGAAGGCGTGGCCGGTCTCACCCTCCGCCACCGAGCGAAACAGCGCAGCGACGTCCGGGTAGCCCTCGACGTCCGCCTTCTGGGCGAAGTAGAGGTAGCGCCGGTTCGCCTGGCTCTCCCCGGCGAAGGCTTCCTTCAGGTTCGTGTGGGTCTTCGTGTCGTCCAGCTTCGGCATTGCTGCTCCTTCGTGTGCTCGTCGATCGTTCAGGACCGTTTCAGGGGGTGGACGGGGGCTGCGCGGCGCACTCGTCACACAGTCCCCGGAAGTTGACCTCGACCGCCGTAACCGAGAAGCCGCGCCGGTAACGCGGCGGCACCCGGAGGCCGGGGAAGTCGAAGGGGACGTCGCGCACCTTGCCGCACCGGCTGCAGATCAGGTGGTGGTGAGCGTGCTCGACGTTGGGGTCGACCCGGTAGCTCCCCGTCCCGAGGTCGAGGACGACCACCTCACCCATCGCCGCGAGGTCGTTGACCGTCTGGTACACGGTCTTGAGCGAGATCGTCGGCATCTCGGTGCGGGCCGCGTCGAAGAGGGACTCCACCGTCGGGTGGCGGTCCTCCCCGTGCAGCAGGCGGAAGATCGCCTGGCGCTGCGGGGTGACCCGCAAGCCCTGCTGCCGGAACAGGTCGGTGAGCTGGTCGGCCGTCTTCATGACAGGCTGAGGTTATCAACAATCGTTGTCAGGTGCCAACCCGGGGGCCCGAGCGGGTGCGCCAGCTACCGACGGACGGCGCCCTCCCCGAGCTCCCGGCGCAATGCGGTCTCGAACTCGGCGACGGCCGCGCCGGCGTGCTGCTCCCGCAGCGACGTGAGCTGCGGGTAGCCGGCGTCGCGCTCGGCGTCCCACTCGTCGGCGAAGCGACCGGACGTGATGTCGTCGACCAGGCGTCGCATCGTCGTAGCCAGGTCGAGGTGGTCGTACGCGCCGCGCCGCGTGAGCTGGCCGTACTGGCTCGTCGGCGAGTGGAACCCGAACTGCGCTGCGTACCCGGACTCGCGCACGAGGCGCATCGTGCGCTCTACCTCACCCGACAGCACGAGCTCGGTGAGCACCGCCTCGAGCGGGATGCCCTGCTCCAGCATCACCTGCACGAACGTGGTGTGAACCGCAGTGAGCGCAGGCGACAGCGCCTGCTCGACGCCGAGGTCGAGAACCGCCTCCTGTCGGGGAGTGAGCTGGACCGCGCCTTGGCGGAGCCCTCCGACCGCCTTCGCGACCGCCAGCGTGCGTTCCCATGCCCGACCCGTCGCGTCGGCGTGCACACCGACGGCGGTGATGAAGCCGATCCCCTCCTCGTAACACAGGCGCACCTCGGGCCCGAGCATGCGCGGTGCGACCATCGCGACGTCACCGCGCGGGTCGAAGCGGTCGAACGCGAGCGTGTAGCCACTGGCCACGATCGTGAGCCCGTCGTCCGGCCGCTGGAGCGGGAGCGACGGAATCACGTCGTCGGGGACGAGCACGCAGACGATGTCGGCGCTACCCGCGTCGGCGAGCTCGCCCGCGTCGAAGCCGTCGGCCACGGCCTGGTCGCGCGACGCGTCGGCTCGCACGCACACGGACACG
The DNA here is from genome assembly GCA_046727875.1 of Actinomycetota bacterium. GTDB lineage: Bacteria > Actinomycetota > Acidimicrobiia > IMCC26256 > JACDBD01 > JALZAA01. Next base: position 3,890 of record JBKPDN010000144.1, read on the forward strand.
TCGAGGCCGGAGTCGCGCAGGTTCAGCGCCCAGGATCGCCCTTGGTTGCCGTAGCCGACGACGGCGACCTGGGCGCCCGCGATCTCCGCGACGTCGGCGTCGTCGTCGTGGACGATGGTGGTCACTTGGGTGGCTCGTATCCGACTGAGCCCGCCTTCTTCATGGCGTCCTGCGCTTCGGCCATCGTCAGAAGGGGAGTCGTCTTGAACGACTTGAGCGCGCCCTTCGAGGTCGTGGCGACGGAGAAAGCGGCTGCGGCCGCGTTGTCGGGGAACTCCACGATCGCGACCAGGTCGTACTCACCGAACGACAGGTAGCCAGCGTCGATCGTGCCGCCCACGCGCTCGATCGCGGGGCGGACGAGGGCGACCCGATCCTGTGGATTCTTGATCATCGTTGCCCACGCTTCCGGCGTGTAGGCGGTCTGGACCAGGTAATAGGGCATGGCCCCCCTCTCGACGTAGTGCATTGCGATTCTTCACCCTTGCCGCTGTGCGAGCCAGGCCTCCCGAAGCTTCGGCTTGCGAACCTTTCCGTTCGGGTCGCGCGGGAACTCGTCGACGAACTCGACGACGCGGGGCCGCTTGTAGTCGGCGAGCTTCTCGCGGCACCACGTGATGACGTCCTCGGCGTCGAGGGACGAGCCCGCGCGCGGCTGCACCACGGCGTAGAGGATCTCCCCCCATCGTTCGTCCGGCACGCCCAGGACCGCGCAGTCGATCACCTCGGAGTGCTGGTGAAGGGCGTCCTCGATCTCGCGCGGGTAGATGTTGACGCCTCCCGAGATGACCATGTCGCTCTTGCGGTCCGTGAGGTAGAGGTAGCCGTCCTCGTCCAGGTACCCGGCGTCGCCGACCGTGAACCACTTCCCCCGGTGCGACGACGCGGTCTTGTCGGGATCGTTGTGGTACTCGAAGCTCGACGCCGCCGGCTTGGCGTAGATCGTCCCGACCTCGCCCGGCGGCAACAGGTTGCCGTCGTCGTCGAGGATCTCGAACTCGTTGCCGGGGAACGGCTTGCCCACGCTTCCGGGGTGCGCGAGCCACTCCTGCGGGCTGATCACGGTCCCGCCGCCCTCGGACGCGCCGAAGTACTCCCAGACCTTGTCGGCGCCGACGAAGTCCATGAACGCGCGCTTGAGCGGTACCGGGCACGGCGCCGCCGCGTGCACGACGATCTTCAGCGACGACAGGTCGTACTCCTTGCGCGTGGCCTCGGGGACCTCGAGGATCCGCGTGAAATTCGCCGGGACCATGTGCGTGTTCGTGACCTGCCACCGGTCGATCAGCTCGAGCGCTTCG
>JBKPDN010000145.1:0-7462 GCA_046727875.1 Actinomycetota bacterium
CGCCGGCACTGGGCCGCGGCCTCGCGCGCGATCCGGCGGAGCCTCGCCACGGCCGCGCCGGCTCGGTGCGCGTCCCAGCGCGGGACGGAACGCGCCGCCGTCAGCGGCATGATGCGGTCGACGCCGAGCTCGGTGAGCTTCTGGACCGCCAGGTCCGGCTTGGCCGCCTTCGTCAGGGCGAACGCGACGATGAGGCGCGGCTCGAGCTGCGGCTCGAGCACCGACTCGCCGCGGGCGCGCAGGTCGAGCGCGCCACGCCGCACGTCGACGACCTCGTACGGGCGCCAACGGCCGTCGCCGTCGGCGGCCGTGACCACCTCGCCGCCGCGCAGGCGCCGGACGCGACTCAAGTGATGGCCGTCCTGACCGTCGACGGTGATCTTCTCGTCGAGGGTGGCGACGAAGGTGTGCGCGGCGCTCTCGTACCGGGCCGCGAACCGCGTCACGAGTGGAAGCTGGAGCGCACCCGGTCGAAGAACCCGCGGTCGGGCGGAGCGACCTCCTCGCCGCGAAGTTCGGCGAGCCGGCGGAGAAGCTCCTCCTCTTCGGGCCGCAGCTTCGACGGGACCTCGACGTCGACGCGGACGAGCAGGTCGCCTCGCCTGCGGCCGCGCAGCGAGGGCACGCCCTTGCCTTTGAGCCGCAGCACCCCGCCCGGTTGCGCTCCGGGCGGCACGACGATCTCCTCCTCGCCGCCGTCGAGCGTCTCGATCGTGAACCGGGCGCCGAGCGCGGCCTGGGCGAGGCCGACCGTGCGCACGTGCACGAGGTCGTCGCCGTCGCGGTCGAAGCGGGGGTGGGGGGCGACGGCGACGGTGACGTACAAGTCGCCCGGGACGCCGCCCCGCGGCGCGGCGGGGCCGCGCTCCGGGAGCCGGAGCCGCTGCCCGCTGTCGACACCGGCCGGCACCTCGACGTCGATGCGCCGGGTCGCGTTCACGCGCCCGTCGCCGCGGCAGTCGCGGCACGGCGAGAGAATCTGGCGGCCGGTGGCGCCGCAAGCCGTGCACGGCGACGCCGTGACCATCTGCCCGAGGATCGAGCGACGCACCTGGCGCACCTCTCCGGCACCGCCGCAGACGTCGCAACGCGACGGGTGCGTCCCCGGCTCGCATCCCGAGCCGTCGCACCGATCGCAGGTGACCGGCATCCGGACCTCGACCGGGTGCACGACACCGAATGCGGCCTCCTCGAGCGTGAGCTCGACGGCGACCTCGGCGTCGACGCCCCGAGGCGGTCCTGCCGGTCCCCTCGTCCCGAAGGCATCCCCGCCGAAGAACGCGTCGAACAGGTCCCCCAGCCCGAACGCCTCCCCCGCGGCCCCGGGGCCGGGGCGACCGGCGGCGGCGCGCTCGGGCCCGAACATGTCGTACCGGCGACGACGCTCGGGATCGCGCAGCGTCTCGTACGCGATCGTGAGCTCCTTGAAGCGCGCCTCAGCGTTGGAGTCGCCGGGATTCGAATCCGGGTGGTACTGGCGCGCGAGCGCGCGGTAGGCGCGCTTGATCTCGGCTTCGGTGGCCTGGGGTGATACCCCCAGCACGTCGTAGTAGCTCCCGGGCACCGTCACTCCACCGGCGAGAGCAGTCGCCCGAGCTGCTCCGACACCGCCGCGACGGCGCCGATCGTCAGCCGGTAGTCCATGCGGGTGGGCCCGAGAATGCCGACGGTCCCGGCCATCTCGCCCTCGACACGGTACGGCGCGAGCACGATCGCGCAGTCACGAAGCTCCTCGATGCTGTTCTCGGAGCCGATGCTCACGTTCACGCCCTGGTCGAGGAGGCCGCGAACAAGCGAGACCACGACGACCTGGTGCTCGAGCAACTCGAGGAGGTGCGCCGCGCTCTCCGTCGTCGCGAACGATTCCTGCTCGGCGGCGAGCCGGCTCGTGCCCCCGACGTACAGCACCTCGCTCGGAAGCGCCGAGACCAGCTCGCCGAACGCGTCTCGGACCGCGGCCGTGAGCCCGTCCACCTCGGCGTCGCCCGAGGGCTGGCTCACCGGAAGATCGTTGAACGCCCGCCCCGTCCACTGGCGCTCGAGCGCCTCTGCGGCGGCGGCAACACGCGCCTCGTCGGGCGCGCCGGGCAGCTCCAGCGTCGCCTTCTCGACGGCGCCATTCGACAGCACCGCCACGGCGAGTACGACGCCCGGGTGGAGGGTCACGAGCTGCACGCTGCGGACCTGCGCGACATCGGGCTGCGGCGCGACGACCATGGCGGTGTGGTCGGTGACGCGGGAAAGCAGCTGGCTCGTCTCGTGGAGCAGGTCCTCGAGGGCGCGGTGCGCCGACTCGAAGAACTCGGCGACCGCGCGCTGGTGGGCGACGCGCAGCACGCCCTCCTTGGTGAAGTTGTCGACGAAGTACCGGTAGCCGAGATCGGTCGGAATGCGGCCGGCGGACGTGTACGGCTGGGCGATGTAACCCTCGCGCTCGAGCACGGTCATGTCGTTGCGCACGGTGGCGCTCGACACGCCGAGCTTGCGGGAACGGGCGATGCGCTGCGAGCCCACCGGCTCGGCGGTGGCGACGTATTCCTCGACCACGGCCCGCAGGATCGCGGCCTTGCGCTCGTCCATGCGTTCCTCGCCCATCGCCACCGAATCGTCCTCTCGGAGCCGGTCCCGGCCCGCGCCAGGCGCGGACCGGCCCGGTGCTCGCCTGTTAGCACTCGAGTGTACTGAGTGCCAACGGAAGGCGCGCGCCCCGCCTCAGCCCATGGCGCCCTGCACGACTGCCGGATTGCTCGGCGAGACGACGCCCGAGGCCTGCTCCTCGGTGATCGCGAAACCCGCCACAGGCCCCCGAGCGCGAAACGCGGCGACGCCCGGATCGGGGCCGAGCACGCCGGCCGAGATGGGGCGCGCGTTCTGGGGGTCGCCCATCAGTGCCCAGAGCTGGTATGTCCGATCGGCAGGCAGCGCGGCAAGGTTGTCCCGCACCAGGAAGCCGTCGCCGTTGGGCAGGTACACGATGCGCGCCTCGCGCGCACCGTCGGTCGAGGACAAGCGGACCTTCGCGGCGCGCGGGTCGCGCGACGCCGTCTCCGCCGCCGCGACCACGGCGTCGGGCTTGGCCTGCCGGCCGAGCTCGTCGATGCGATCGCCCTGTTGCAGAACCTTCACGGTGAGCGCGCCGACGATCAGGACAGCGGTTGCGGCGGCCACACCGACTGCGACGCGGCGCACGAGCGCGCTACGGCGTGACCGGGGCGCGACGGGCGGCGCCGCGGGAGGGATCGCCAGCCGCGGCGGTTCTTCTTCGAGGGTCCGCTCGATTCGCTCCCACAGGCCCGGAGGTGCCTCGGTGCCGCTGTATACGAGCAGCGCCGCAGTCTCGCGGTACTCGGCGACGAGCGCGCGCGCCTCGGCGTTGCGATCCAGGTACTGGTCGACCTGGTCGCGCTCGTCGTCGTCGACGGCATCGAGCGCGTACGGTCCGAGCAGCTCCTCGAGCTCGCGGTGGCTCAGCTCTCGCGCCATGGCCCCGCGATCCCGCTGTCGATCAGTGCGTCCCGGAGCCGGCCCAGCCCGGAGCGGATCCGGCTCTTGACCGTCCCTTCCGGCTCATCGAGCAGCAGGGCGACCTCGCGGTACGTGCGACCGCCGAAGTAGGCCAGCTCGATCGCGCTGCGCTCGCCCTCGCTCAGACGTTCGAGCGCGCCACGCACCTGCTCGGCTTGGGTGAGGTCCCACACCTCGCGCTCGAGGTCGTAGCCGGCCTCGGACGTCATGCGGGCGTCGCGCTCCTCGCGGGCGCGCCGGGACGCCTCGGCGCGAACGACGTCCACGCTCCGGCCGTGCGCCTGGGTGAGGAGGTACGTGCGCAGGGAGCCGCGACTGGCGTCGAACCGGTCCGGCGCGTTCCACAGCCGCAGGAACACCTCCTGGACGACCTCTTCGGCCAGCGCCCGGTCCCCGACGATTCTGCGGGCGAGACCGAACGCCGCCGCCGCGTGCCGGTGGTACACCTCCGACAACGCGTCGTGGCGGAAGCGCCCGATCGCCACGACGAGCTGGGCATCGCTCGCAACCCGCAGTTCGCCCGTCTTCACGTCTCGATCCGATGCATCGCGTCCGAAGTGTTCGCAACCGGGCGGTCGTGTGGATCAGCTGCGGAGCGACAAAGGAGGTCGTAGCCTCGACCGATGGACTTCGAGCTGCCGGCGGAGGCGGAGACCTACCGGGACGAGGTCCGGGCGTTCCTCCGCGAGCACGCCGGCGGTGGACGCTTCCCGCCCGATTGGAACGTCCGGCTCGCGGAAGCCGGGTACGTCGCGCCGCACTGGCCCAAGCCGTGGGGGCGCGACGCGAACCCGGTGCAGCAGCTGGTGATCGACGAGGAGCTGCGCGCGGCGGCGGCCCCGCGCCCCCTGAACCCGATCGGCATCGGCTGGGCCGGTCCGACGCTGCTCGTCGCCGGCACCCAGGAACAGCAGGAGCGCTACCTCCCGGGCATCCTCTCGGGCTCGGAGCTCTGGTGCCAGCTGTTCAGCGAGCCCGGCGCCGGGAGCGACCTCGCATCGCTCACGACGCGTGCGGAACGCGACGGCGACGAGTACGTCGTGCACGGCCAGAAGGTCTGGACGACGTTCGCCCACGTCTCGCAGTACGGGATCCTGCTCGCGCGCACGGACCCTTCCGCCGAGCAGCACAAGGGCATCTCCTACTTCGTCCTCGACATGCGCACGCCCGGCATCACGGTGCAGCCGATCAAGCAGATGGACGGCAACGCGACGTTCAACGAGGTCTTCCTCGACGGCGCTCGCATCCCCGCCACCGACCTGATCGGCGAGGAGAACGACGGCTGGCGGCTGGCCAAGGTCACACTCGGCAACGAGCGCGTGTCGCTCTCGGGCGAGGGCGCGCTGTGGGGTCGCGGGCCAACGGCGGGCACGCTGCTCGACGTCGTGCGCGAGAAGGGCGGCGTGCAGGACCTCCGGGTACGTCAGAAGCTGGCCGCGCTCTTCATCGAGTCCGAGGTGCTGCGCCTGATCCGGCTGCGCACGATCTCGGCGATCGTGCGCGGCCTCGAGCCCGGCCCCGAGACCTCGGTGCGCAAGGCGCTCGCCGACGAGCACGGCCAGCACGTGATGGGCCTGGCGGTCGAGCTGGCCGGGAGTGCCGGCATGCTGCGCGACTGCGGGCGCCTCGGCGACACCGACCCGATGTGGGCGGAGGGTTACCTCTTCTCCCCTGCGCTGACAATCGGCGGCGGGACGTCGGAGGTGCAGCGCAACATCATCGGCGAGCGCGTGCTCGGCATGCCGCGCGATCCGGGTTGATTTCCTACTCGTCGAGTCGGAGCGCGGCGACGAACGCCTCCTGCGGCACCTCCACCCGCCCGATCTGCTTCATGCGCCGTTTCCCCGCCTTCTGCTGCTCGAGCAGCTTCCGCTTGCGAGACACGTCGCCGCCGTAGCACTTGGCGATCACGTCCTTGCGACGGGCTTTGACCGTCTCGCGGGCGATGATGCGCCCGCCGATCGCGGCCTGGATGGGCACGTCGAACAGCTGGCGCGGGATCAGCTCGCGCAGCTTCTCGGTCATCCGACGCCCGTAGTCGTACGCCTTGTCCCGGTGCACGACCGACGAGAACGCGTCGACGGGCACGCTGTTCAGGAGGACGTCGACCTTGGCGAGGTCGGAGCGGCGGTAGCCGCCCGGCTCGTAGTCGAGGCTCGCGTAGCCGCGTGTGCGGGACTTCAGCTGGTCGAAGAAGTCGAGCACGATCTCGGCCAGGGGCAGGTCGTACACGAGCTCGATGCGGTCCTCGGACAGGTACTCCATCTTCTTCATCTCGCCGCGGCGCGACTGCGCGAGGTCCATGAGCGTGCCGACGTAGTCCGCCGGCGCCAGGATCGTCACGACGACGTACGGCTCCTCGATGAACTCGACGCGGTTCGCCGGCGGCACGGCGGACGGGTTGTCGACGACCTCGATCGCGCCGTCGGTCAGGTTGGCGACGTATTCCACGTTCGGCGCCGTGGCGACGAGGTCGACGCCGTACTCGCGTTCGAGGCGCTCACGGACGATCTCCATGTGGAGCAAACCGAGGAACCCGCACCGGAAGCCGAATCCGAGCGCGCCCGACGTCTCGGGCTCGTACGTAAAGGACGAGTCGTTGAGGCGCAGCTTCTCCAGCGCCTCGCGCAGGTCGGCGTACTCGTCGCCGTCGACCGGGTACAGGCCGCAGAACACCATGGGCTTCGGGTCCCGATACCCCTCGAGGGCCCGGCCCGGACGCGACGCCGTGGTCACGGTCTCGCCGACGCGCGCCTGGCCGACGTCCTTGATGCCGGCGATCAGGTACCCGACCTCGCCGGGCCCGAGGCTCGCGACCGGCGTCGGAACCGGGGCACGGAAGCCGATCTCCTCGGCGTCGCGGACGGCGTCGGCTTGGAGGTACTTCAAGCGCGCGCCCGAGACGAGCGTTCCGTTAAACACGCGCACAGCGCTGATGACGCCCCGGTACGCGTCGTAGTACGAGTCGAAGATCAACGACTGCAGCGGTGCATCCGCGTCGCCCTCGGGAGGCGGGATCCGCTCGACCACGGCGTCGAGCAGCTCCGGCACGCCCTCGCCCGTCTTCGCCGAGATGCGCAACACCTCCTCGGCGGGGACGCCGAGCACGCGCTCGATCTCCCCCGCGACGCGATCGGGCTCGGCGACCGGGAGGTCGATCTTGTTGACGGCGGCGACGATGGTGAGGTCGTGCTCGACGGCCAGGTACGCGTTGGCGAGCGTCTGCGCCTCGATTCCCTGCGACGCGTCGACGAGGAGGACGACGCCCTCACACGCGGCGAGGCTGCGGGACACCTCGTAGCTGAAGTCGACGTGGCCCGGCGTGTCGATCAGGTGCAGGACGTGGTCCCTCCATTGGAGGCGGACGTTCTGCGCCTTGATCGTGATGCCGCGTTCGCGTTCCAGCTCCATCGAGTCGAGGTACTGGGCTCGCATGTCGCGGGGGTCGACCGCTCCGCACAGCTCGAGGAACCGGTCCGCGAGCGTGGACTTCCCGTGGTCGATGTGGCTGATGATCGCCAGGGAGCGCTGCGATTCGAGGGGGAGCATCGCCTCCATTCTCACGCACGGCGGGCTCGGGTCGGGAACGAGTCCCCTGCTACTCTGTCTCGGTCCCCGAAGAAGAACGGATCTCTTCACGCGCATGGCGAACATCAAGAGCCAGATCAAGCGGAACCGCCAGAACGAGCGGCGGCGGATGCGGAACAAGGTGACGCGCTCCGAGCTGAAGACCCGCGTCAAGCGGGCCGCAGAAGGGCTCGACGCGGGCGCCGACGACGCCGCCGACCGGGTGCGGCGGGCCCAGAAACGGCTCGCGAAGGCGGCCGGCAAGGGCGTCGTACACAAGAATCAGGCCGCCCGGCGCACGTCCCGCCTCATGAAGCGGGCCGCGACAAAGAGCTAGCTGGTCGCCGTCGCAAGCTCCGGCTCCTGCGGC
>JBKPDN010000146.1:0-1739 GCA_046727875.1 Actinomycetota bacterium
GGCGGGGTGGGGTCCCTCGACGACCTCATCGCCCTGCGCGGGCTCCGCGTGGGCACACGGTCCCTGGCCGGCGCGATCGTCGGGCGCGCGATCTACGAGGGCCGGTTCCAGGTCGACGAGGCCCTCGCCGCGCTGGCCTGACCACCCGTGTCGTGTCCGTGCCGGTCGGGTACGGTCGGCGCGGGCGGCGCCAAGCCGGCGCCGCGGGCGCGAAGGGGGTCGCATGGCCGAGGCGAACGGGGTGGTCGACGAAGGATTCATGCGGCGGTATCGGCAGCTCCTGGATGCCGAGGACACCGCCTTCGACGAGCTCGAGCACGCCTACGAGGATGGCGACCGGGCTCATTACGACCACGACTTCGCCCAATGGCAGGAGATCGTCGAGCGTCGGCTGACATTCCTCGAACGCCACGGCCTCGCGCCGATCGGGTCGGAGCTGCAGTCCGGCGCCTGACGACGGCCTTCCGGGCGCGAGCCTGCGAAGCCGGAGGAGACGTCAGCGGGGGCTTGTGTGCTTGCCGACCGAGGCGTTGACGGACACCGCAGCTGCGGCCGGCATGTCCACGCCCGACCCCGGTGCCGCCGCGACCACCTGCGGGATCAGCTGCTGCGCGACCCAGAGCGCGGCGTCGGGCTCGAAGTGGTTGCCGTCGCGATGGCGGGGACGGACCCCCGAGATCTCCTCGGGGCACGGCTGGTGGCCGCTCGGGCACAGCAGCGCGGCCAGGTCGACGATGGCCGCTCGATCGGCGTGCGCCCGCGCGTAGTCGCGGAGCATGCCGTTCATGTGCTCGAACGTCCGGTCCGGGGGCGGATCGGGGTACAGGTCGCTCGGGGACGCAGGCGCAACGGTCATCATCACGAGCCTGGCGCCAGTCGACGTGAGCCGCGTCGCCGCCTCGTCGATGAGCCCTGCGAACACGGCGCGCCCCGCCATCGTCGTCGTGCTCACCTGCTGGCCGTTCACCATACGCTCGTCCCGGTCCCAGCCGCTCAGCCAGATCACGACGTCGGGCTGGATCTGCGCGAGGCGGGAGTTCTCGTACTTCGGGATCTCCCGCTCGCACGTTGCCGACCAGCTGTACGGCTTGCCGGCGAGGTCGACGGGCTCGCCGCCGATGACGCCGCAGCCGGGCACGGACGCGGGATAGAGCTGGATCCCCTGCTCGGCCGCGGCCTCCTGCAGCCCGTCGAGGAGGCTCTCCGCCAGCGAGTCGCCGACGAGCATGATGCGCCGGACGGGAGGCAGCGCCGCCGCGGCCGGCGCCGGTGCCGACGGGTTCACCGGCGCGGGCTCGTTCGCCGATGGCGTTGGGATCTGGTCCTTCTGGACCGACGTGCGGAGTTGGTCGGGCCCGCCCTGGAGGTACGCGGGCGGCGGGGTGGCGCCGGCGGTCGCGACCACGACCACGAGACCAGTGACGACGAACGCCGACGGCGACACCGCCAGCGCCCACCGTCCCCGCAGCACGCCCCGCCGGATCGGCTGCTCGACCAGGTAGAAGGACGCAGTGGCGATCGCGAATGTCAGCCCGACGCGCAGCACGGTGAGGCTCGCTCCGTCGAGCCCCGTCCGTGCGGGTGACGCCACGACGATTACGGGCCAGTGCCAGAGATACAGCCCGTACGAGATCCGCCCGATCCACACGATCGGCGCCTGCGACAGCAGCGACCGCAGCGCGAACGTGCCGGGCTGCACGGCCGCGGCGATGACCAGTGCCACGCAGACGCCGAACACG
>JBKPDN010000147.1:0-7918 GCA_046727875.1 Actinomycetota bacterium
GTTCCCGACCGCGCACGAGCTGCTCGACGCGGTGGCAGTTGCCGAGCCGCGCGTCGTGGCCGTCGCCGGTGGCGCGCGCATCCTGCTGCCGGGTGATCCCGGCTATCAGGGGGTGGCGTGATGCCAGACATGACGCCCGGCGTCCCCAGCGCGCTCTCGCCGCTCGTGCGCCGCATCGTCGCGCCGAACCCGGGCCCGCTCACCGGCCCCGGGACCCATACCTACCTCGTCGGGATCGACGAGGTCGCGGTGATCGACCCGGGGCCCGACACGAAGACGCACATCGACGCCATCGTGGGCGCGTCCATGCGGGAGCGGGTCCGCTGGGTGCTCCTCACGCACACGCATCCGGACCACGCACCGGGCACCGAGCGCCTCGTCAAGGCGACCGGCGCCGAGGTCGTCGCATTCTCGAAGCGCGACCCGGTCGTCACCCCCGACCGCACGGTCGGCGACGGCGACAGCATCGAGGGCACCGAGTTCGGCCTCGAGGTGATCCACACACCCGGTCACGCGCCCAACCACATCTGCTTCCTGCTCGAGGAGGAGCGGGTCCTGTTCACCGGCGACACCGTGCTCAACGGGACGTTCTCGGTCGTGAACCCGTCCCGAGGCGGTGACATGGCGGCCTACATCACGTCGCTCGAGAAGCTGAAGAAGCGGCGGCTGACGCGCATCGGGCCCGGGCACGGCGATGTGATCGACGAGCCGCGAGCGAGGATCGACGAGTACCTCAAGCACCGCCGTGCGCGCGAGCGCCAGATCCTCAAGGCGCTGAAGGACGGCCCGGTCCGGATCACCGACATCGTGGCGCGCGTCTACACCGACACGCCGCCGGAGCTGCACGAGTGGGCCGGCAAGCAGGTCCACGCGCACCTGCTGAAGCTCAAGGCCGAGGGCAAGGTCGAGGGCGGGAGCGTGAAGTCGGCCTGGAAGCTCGCCTAGCTCCCAAGGTCTCGGAGCGCGTCTTCCATCCCGCGGTGGAACGTCGGGTAGGCGTAGATCATCGAGCGCAGCTGCGCGACGGGCACCTCGGCGTGCACGGCCAGGGCGAGAAGTCCGAGCACCTCGCCGCCGTGCGGCCCCACGGACGTCGCGCCCACGAGCACGCCCCGGCGCACGTCCTCGACGAGCTTGAAGAAGCCCTCGTTGCCGGCCTTGTGGATCCAGCCGCGCGTCGTGGTCGGGACCTGCGCCATCCCGACGCGCACGTCGAGTCCTCTCTCACGCGCCTGGGCTTCGGTCGGGCCCACTGCGCCGACTTCCGGGTCGGTGAACGTGACGCGCGGCAGCGCGCGGTAGTCGGCCGGCGTCACCGGCTTCCCGAGGATGTCGCGGGCGGCGATGCGCGCCTGGTACACGGCGATGTGGGTGAACGGGCCGAGCCCGGTCACGTCTCCGATCGCCCACAGCCCGTCGGCGGCGCGCAGGTGGTCGTCGACGGGGATGGCGCGCGCGTTCTCGTCGATGCCGACGCTTGCCACGCCGAGCGGCCTGAGGTCTGTCCGTCGGCCCGTGGCCACCAGCAGCCGGTCGGCGGTCAGCTGCGTGCCGTCGTCGAGGTCGACCGCGATCCCGTCAGCCGTTCGGGCGACCGAGCCGGCGCCGACACCGGTGCGTACGTCGATCCCCTCGCCGGCGAACACCTCGGCAATGAGCTCGCCGGACTCCGGCTCTTCGGGAGGGAGCAGCCGATCCATCCTCTCGACCACCGTCACGCGCGCGCCGAAGCGGGCGAACACCTGGGCGAGCTCGAGCCCGACCGCGCCGCCGCCGAGGACGACGAGCGACTTCGGCACTTCCTTCGCTTCCACCGCCTCGTGATTGGTCCAGAAGTCGACGGTCTCGAGGCCGGGGACGGGCGGGACCGCGGGCCGCGTCCCGGTGCTGAGCACGACGCCGCGGCGAGCCTCGAAGGTCCGCTCGCCCACGCGTACGCGGCGCGGGCCGTCGAGCCGGCCGGAGCCGCGCACGAACCGGCCTCCCTTGCCCTCGAACCGCTCGACGGCGACGCGGTCGTCCCACGTGTCGGTTGCCTCGACGCGGATGCGTGCCGCGACCGGCCCCCAGTCGGGGTCGACCGTCGCGGTGCCGGCGAGCAGCGGGACTCGCCGCGCCTCGGCCAGTGCGTTGGCGGCCCGGGTCATCATCTTCGTGGGGACGCATCCCCAGTACGGGCATTCGCCGCCGACGAGGTGCTCCTCGATGCCGACGACGTCGAGGCCGGCGTCGGCGACTCGCTCGGCGAGCAGCTCGCCGCCCACGCCCATTCCCACCACGATCACGTCGGCGCTGTCAGTCACGGTTCCTCTAGCTCGTCGCCGCTCCGGCGATGGTCAGGATCACGCCGATGATGAAGAACAACACGCCGAGGCCGCCGAACAAGGCGGGCATGAACCAGAGGCGCGACGCCTTGGCGATCCGTGCTCTCTGCGGGTTTTCGGGGTCGTACTTCATGCCCAAGGTGTCGCCCCGCTGACCGGGGGGTGGGTTGCTCGCCATGCTCTCCGTCCACTGAATCTCCCTGCCGTCGGCGGTCTGGAACCGCACGACCGCGGAGTAGGTCGTCCCGCCCTCGGAGCCCGACGATTCGATGAGGTCGATGATCGTGCCGGTGGCGTCGACGGCGGTACGAAGGAACCGCCGCGTCTGTGCGAGGAAGAACCAGGCGAGCCCCCCGAACACGAGGCCGATGCCGACGAACAACAGGCCGACCAGGATCAGGACGCCCTTGTCGCTCACTACACCACTATTGCGCGGCAGCGTCCTTCGTCGCGAGGTTGGCCTCGGCGAGATCGAAGATCCGCGCCGTGCACGAGCTGAGATCGAGCGGGGGGAGCAGCTCGCCGACGATCCGGTCCGCGATGCGGCGGAACTCGGTGCCCGCAGGGCTGTCGGGCGCGGTCAGCACGACCGGTTTCCCGGCGTCGCCCCCGGCCGAGACCTCCGACTCCATCGGGATCTGCCCGACGAGCGGCACGCCGATGTCGCCGGCGAGCGCAGCGCCGCCGCCGTCGCCGAAGATCGGGTGACGCGACCCGTCGGGCGCCACGAACGCGCTCATGTTCTCGATCACGCCGGTGACCTTGATGTAGCTGCGACGCGCCATGTCGGCGACCCGCGCCGCGACCTGCTGCGCGGCCAACGCCGGCGTGGTCACGACGAGCAGCTCTGTGCTCGGCAGGAGGCGCGCGAGCGCCATCTGGATGTCGCCGGTCCCCGGCGGCATGTCGATGAGCAGGTAGTCCATCTCGCCCCAGCGGACATCGGTGAGGAACTGCTCGAGCGCCCGGGCGAGGATGAGGCCCCGCCACATGAGCGCGGTGCCCTCGTCGTCGACGAGGAACCCCATCGACACCACCTTGATGTGCCCGGGCGCGCCGGACGGGTCGCCCAGGTTCGGGACCTCGACCTCGTTCGGATCGATCTTGCGGTCGGAACCGCCGAGCCGGCCCTCGACGCCGAGCATGCGCGGCACGCTGAAGCCCCAGATGTCGGCGTCCAGCACGCCGACCGTCCGGCCCTGCGCGGCCATCGCGGCGGCGAGGTTCACCGTCACCGACGATTTGCCGACGCCGCCCTTGCCGCTTGCGATTGCCAGCACACGCGTCGTCGGCAGCACCTCGGTGCCGGGCGCGTTCTCCCGCGCCTGCCAGCGGGCGCGCTGCATCACGGTCGACTTCTCGTTCTGGTTCATCTCGCTGTACTCGACGTGCACGTCGGTGACGCCCCGCAGGCCGCGGACCTTCGACTCGACATCGCTCTGGATCTGCGTCCGCAACGGGCAGCCGGCGGTCGTGAGTGCCACCTTCACGGTGACGGCGCCGTCGTCGCCGACGTGGACGTCACGCACCATGCCGAGCTCCACGATGCTGGCGTGCAGCTCGGGGTCGATCACGCCCTCGAGAGTGCGGCGGACATCGTCCGGGCCCGGCGGCGGGCCCTCGGCGGCTCGATGGACCGGCGCGCCAGGGTCGTCGGGATCGGGCGTGTGAATGGCCATCGGGTCAGGGGTCACGCCTCAATAAAACCAGCGGTCACCTTGAAAATATGCCCGGGCGGAGGTACCGTCAAGCGCGGCGGTGGCGGCTTTGCCGACCGCCGCCGCACAGCCGGAGCTTGCGACGGCGACAGGGAAGGTTGATGGCGAATCAGCCCGACGAGCTGACGGTCCTCAAAGCGTTAGGGGACGAGACCCGCTACGCGATGTACCGGGAGATGGCGACCTCGACCGCGCCGCTGTCGGCCCCCGAACTGGCCGACCGGCTGGGGCTCCACGCCAACACCGTCCGCCTCCACCTCGAGCGGCTGCGCGACGCGGGCCTGATCGACGCCGAGGCAGTCCATCGCGGCACCGTCGGGCGTCCGCAGCACCTGTACTTCCTGGCCGACGGCGCGCCCGGACTCGGCTTCGACCCGCCGGCGCACGCGCTGCTCGCGGGCCTGCTCGCCAGCCTCGCCGAACGGGTCGGCGCCGATCCCGACGACGCCGCCGACACCGGTCACGCATGGGGCGCCGAAGCCGGCAAGCGCGCCCGTACCCGCAGCTGCCTGCGGGCGCTCGACGACGAGCTCGCTCAGCTCGGCTTCGAGCCTGCCGCCGACGCCGCCGACGGCGAGTACGAGGGCTCGACCCGCATCGAGTTCCTCCACTGCCCGTTCCGCGAGCTCGCCGAGGCGTATCCCGAGCTGGTCTGCAACCTGCACCGCGGCCTGTGCGAGGGCGTGGTCGACCAGGTCGGCGGGGGAAGAGTCGAGGAGTTCGCCACGTTGTACGACCCCGAGCCGTGCCACGTGACGGTTTCAGTCGGATACCCTGAAGATCGCACGTGATCCACCTGGAGGACCCATGCTCACCATGACCGACACCGCGTCGACCAAGGTGAAGGAGCTCATCGAGGCCGAGGACAATCCCGAGCTCGTGCTGCGCGTCGCAGTGCGCCCGGGTGGGTGCTCGGGCCTGAGCTACGAGATGTTCTTCGACACCGATGTCGCGGCCGACGATCTCTCGAGCGAGTTCGGCGACGTGAAGGTCGTGGTCGACCCCGCGAGCTCGCAGTACCTCACGGGCGCTTCGCTCGACTACAAGGACGGGCTGCAGGGCGCCGGCTTCACGATCAACAACCCGAACACGACCCGCACCTGCGGCTGCGGCCAGTCGTTCTCCTGACCGACCCTCGTACCGAGGTGGTCTCGGTGCTCGACGACCCCGCTTCGGCGGGGTCGTTTCGCGTCCCTCTGGCGCCGTCGCAAGCTCCGGCTTTGCGGCGACGGTCGGCAAAGCCGCCGTCTTCGCGTCATAGCCGCGCGCGGACACTGGAACTTGCGCCGGGAACCTCGTTAGGCTCCTCGGGAACACTTCACGACTGCGTGATTGCGCCGGCCGAGGGAGGGCTCCTATCCATGACACCTACGTGGCCACCGAGTAGCGGTGGAGAAGGCGGCGGCGACCAGGGTGGAGGCTCGGGTAGCACGTGGCCTCCCCCGCCCCCGCGTCCCGAGCCCCGGCCGTGGGAGCCGACCCCGGCACCCGCCGCGCCGGCGGCGAAGCCGGCCAAGCCGGCAAAGAAGAAGAAGGCAGCGACCAAGAAGAAGGCGACCAAGAAGAAGAAGGCCGCCCGTAAGCCGGCGAGGAAGAAGGCACCGGCGCGCAGGAAGGCGGCGCGCAAGCCCGCGAAGCGGAAGGCCGCCAAGCGGACCACGAAGAAGCGCGCGACGAAGAAGCGCACCACACGCAAAGCCGCCAAGCGCACCACCAAGAAGCGGGCGACGAAGAAGCGCGCGACGAAGAAGCGGGCGACCAAGAAGCGCACGACGCGCAAGCCGGCGAAGCGCCGCACGACCAAGAAGCGCACGGCGCGCAAGCCGGCCAAGAAGGCGACGCGGAAGCGGCGTCGGTAACGACGTCGCGGCGGGCGTCTCGTCCCGCTAGCCCACCAGCCGTTGGAGCAGCTGCTGCTGCTCGTCGTGCCCGAACGCGCCGTCGAGACGCGACACGACGGTCCCGCTCGCGTCCACGCCGAACAGCCACGGCTCGCCCGGGAGTCCCCACGCGTCGACGGCGGGCACGGTCGTGCCCCCCGCGAGCGACGTGTAGATCTCGACGTGCACGAACGTGACTCGATCCTGGAACTGCGCGACTAACGTGAGGAGATCGTCGAGCACCGGCCCGCAGTAGCGCGATTCGCAGAGCGCCGGGGTTGCGAACATGATCGCAACCGGTTTCCCGCCGCCGATGACGTCCGACAGCGACTGCTGATGTAGCGGGCAGGGCGGATTGCGGGTGCAGATCGGATCGACTCCCATCGGGTCGGCCACAGTCGGCGATGGGACACGGGGCGCCGGCGTACCCGGCGCGGGGGCTTGAGGATGGTCTTGTACCTGGAATGCGTGGGTGATGCGCTGGCCGTTGACGTTCACCGTCGCTTGCCACGCGCCGGCCTGGGGAAACACGGCTTCGACGGTGTAGATCCCCCGCTTCTTCGGCAACCCTTTCGCATGCAGCGTCGTCCGCGAGTACGGGGCCTTGGGCTTGGCTCGAGCGCCGAACGCGAACGCGATCTCGGCCTTTGGCCCGGACGCGAATCGACGCTTCGTGGTCTCGAGAGCGAAGCCGAGGCGCTGCGGACTGGGCGACGCGTAGGGATCAATCGTCAGTAGACCCCACTCCAACTGCTCGTCGCCGAAGGCCGCTCGTGCGTGGACCCCCCACGCGGCGCCGAGCACCACACCACCCGTTGCGGCCAAGAACGCGCGCCGGGAGAGGGCCAACGGAGGCATGCCCCTATCCTGCCGTTCGGAGGGCGTCATGTCCGATCGGGTCGGCTTCGTGTGCAACGGCACCGCGGTGGAAGCAGATGCCGCCCCGGGCGAGTCGCTGTTGTCCGTGCTGCGCGAGCGGCTCGGGCTCGTGTCGGCCAAGGACGGCTGCGCGCCGCAGGGCCAGTGCGGATGCTGCACCGTTCTCGTCGACGGCGACGCCCGCGTCGCGTGCGTGACCCCGGCGACCCGTGTCGAGGGGCGCGCCGTGACTACGGTCGAGGGACTCGACGCCGGCGTGCGTGATGCACTTGCCGAGGCGTTCGTCGGCATGGGTGGCTCGCAATGCGGGTTCTGCACGCCCGGCATCGTGGTACGCGCCGCCTCGCTGCTCGGCAAGGGCCGGACGCGCCGGGCGGATCTTGACCGGGGCCTGGCGGCGCACCTGTGCCGGTGCACGGGATGGCAGACCGTGTACGAGGCCGTCGACAGGGTGGTCACCGGTCGCCAACCGGCTGCGGGCCGCGACCTCGACGCCGCCTCCCGCCGGGCTGCGCTCGAAGGCGGCGTGCCGCAGCGGATCGGCGCCGACGTGCCGATGGGTGGCGGCGGCTTCGCCGATGACGTCGTCCCGCGCGACGCCCTGGTCGCGGTGCCGCGACCGTCCGGATCGGAAGCGGACGGCGTCGACGCCGAGGGCGTCTCCTGGGTGGTGCGCGAGTCGCTGTTCGAGGCGCGCAGCATCGCGGGGAAGGTCCAAGGCCGGCGCACCACGATCGACGAGCACCCGCCGCTGTCGCTGCCCGAGCGGCCACCCGGCGGCGTCCGCCTCGTGACGGGCTGGGTCGAACCCGCCTACCTCGAGCCCGACGCGTCGTGGTGCGAGCCCGGCGGCGAGCCGGCCACGCCGCTGGCCAACGGGGGCGCGTTCGGAGGCAAGGAGTCGTCGGTGGCGCCGGCGGCGGCGCGGGCGCTGGCCGACCACCTGGGCCGCGCTGTCCGAGTGGTCCTCTCTCGCGAGGACGTCGTGCGCTACGGGCCCAAGCGGCCGCCGATCGCGGCGAGCGCCGTGTACGACGGCGGGCGCGTGACCGTGCTCGGGCGCGTGGCCGAGGGTGCAGAGGCGGCCTTCGCCGCTGCCGGTGGCGCCACGCCGTAC
>JBKPDN010000148.1:0-7063 GCA_046727875.1 Actinomycetota bacterium
GTCGTGCAGCGGTCCCGGCTCGGCGGTCGCGACGGCGCGTGCGTACCTGCGCTCGGCCTCCATCGCGTCCTTGACGTACGCGCGCCACGGCTGGCCGAGCCCGGCGAGGTCGATGCGCTCCGGCTTCGGCTTGCGCGGCAAGCCGAACGCCACCCGCACCCCGTACGCCACCGCGCCGATCACGATCGCAAACGGCAGCCCGGCGCCGATGAGCACGCCGGCGGCGGTGCCCGCTCCCGCCAGCAGCACCGCCGACGGCGCGGTGACGGCGTCCGCCGTCTTGCGGTTCTTCAGATGCTCCGGCAGGCGGTCGATCACACTCATCGCAGACCCATCAGAAGTTGCTCACGACGGCAAGGAACACCTTGTTGATGCTCTTCGGGTCGGCGGCGTCGTAGACGGTGGCGTTGGTCGCCTCGGCGATGCGTTTGAGCGTGGGCAGATCGGCGTCCTGGCCGTACGCGATCGGGAACACCCGCACCGGCTTTGCGACCTGCCCCTCGTTGCGCGAACGGAGGTCGCGCAGCAACCCGTTGAGGTCGTTGTTCCGCTCGTCCTCATTCTTCCCGTCGGTCAGGAGGAGCACGGCGTTGATGCGCTGGGCATCGAACGTCTGGACCAACTGGTCGTCGGCGGCCTTCGTGACCGTGTACAGCGGCGTTCCCTGGGTTGGCACGAGGTCATTGATCTTCGCGGCCATCGCTTCGCGCTGCGACCCGATCGGCGCGATCGGCATCAGCTCCAGGTAATCCGTCGGCTCCGTGCGGCTCACATCGGTCGAGAAGATCCACAACCCGACGTCGTCGTCGGGCTTGAACTGGCCGAGGGCGGCCACCGCCGCCTTCTTGACCAGGTCGAGCTTCGTCGCGCCGCCCTCACCACTCGCGGGCTCGCCCATCGACCCCGACACGTCGATCACGATCAGCACCCGCGCCGCCTTGCGGTTCTGGCCCCACCGGTCGATGAGCCCGACGAGCACCGGCGGCGACGGCAACTCGAGAGTCGTCTGCGGCTGGTTGGGGTCCACGCCGTACTTCGCTTCGATCGGCGCGCCGATCGCGACCTTCGGGTTGCCAGGCCGGAACCCGAACTTGAGCACCCGCTTCTGGTTCGCCGGCTGCTCGACGAACTGCTGGAACTTGGCCGCCGCCCGCTTCTGCTTCGCGCTGACCCACGGCGCGTCGACCGTGATGAACGGGCTGTCCGAGAAGAGCGTCCCTTCCTTCGGATAGATCGCGACCAATGGCACCCGCGGCGGCTTCGGATGCTCGCCGGGATCGAGGATGCCGTCGGGATTGCCCTTGTTGAAGTCGATGACGGATTTCTCCTCGACCGCGACCGCGGACACGTACGTCAGACCGGTGCCGCGCTGGTCGGCGCGGTAGAGGTTGTTGAGAAACGTGAGCGTGGTGTCGCCGTAGTGCACCACCGAAGATTCGACGCCGCGGGCAAAATCGTCGACCTCGGGGCGGTTGAGATCCTCGAGGGTGAGCCCGCTCGTCTTGCCCGACGCCGCGTAGTACTGGGCGATCGTCGCGTTGAGGGCGCTCGTGGAGAAGTTGGGGTTGGTCTTGCCGAGCCGGAATGGGCCCCACTCGGGATGTCCGTACGCGCCCCAGCCGTCCGGGTTGCGCGCGAGGCTGAGAATGTCGGAGTACCCGAGCGGTGTGTTCGGGTAGCCGAGCGCCTCGGCCATCGGCTTCGGCATCGCGATGACGAGCGGCGTGAGCTGGAGCGGGGTGCCGGCAGGAGCGATGGCCTTCTTGCCCGCGTCGGCGCGGCGCTGGTTCACGACCTGACCCCAGGCGCTCGACGCCGGCGACCACACGACGGGCCGCGGCCCGTTCGCCTACGGGCTGGGCCAGTCGTCGGCCAGCAACGACGCCGCCTCGCCCGACGACTTCTGCACCACGTGCACGTTGATGCACTCCCCGTTGAGGTTGGCGCGGTCCGAGTCGTTGAAGCGCTTGGCGAGATCGGTGAGCAGGTCGACCTTCTCGGGCGACACCTCCATGTCGACCGTGATGCAGTCGGCGGCTCGCGCGACCGCGGGTGTGAGCACCTGCACGGTGGCGGCGACGGCGAGCACAGCGAGCCCGGCGCCGATTGCACGTCTCACTTCGGCACGCCCTGCCAGGTCTCCTGCAGCGCCACCAGCGCGCCCGGGTCCGTCGGCAGGCCCGACCCGCGCGGCAACGCGGGCGTGTCGCGGACGCCCCGGGCGGTGGGCTGCCCGGGCACGCGCCAGCCCGTGCGCGCCAGAGCGGCGGCGAGCTCGTTGTTGTCGGCGAGGCCGTCGGCGCCGTCCCGGTTCGGGCTCGCGGCCACCGCGGCGACCACGACGTCGGCGGTGACCACGGGCTCAGGGTAGAGGAGGGTCAACTGCTTCCGGCGGTCGGGCGCGGCGGCGGCCAGCGCCGGCCCGGCGTCGGCCTCGGTGGTGCCGACCATGTCGTAGGTGGCCGTCGGCAGCTGCTGCAGCATCTCCGCGAACGGGCCCGCCGCCGACGGGGCGAACTTCGGTACCGCGCGCTCGATGCCCGTGAGCCAGTCGAGATACTGGTCGTTGTCCTGCAGGTCGGCGCGGGAGTAGTCGCTGTGGTCGAGATACTCGCTCGTCGCCTGGGAGAGCACGAGCAGCGCGGCGGCGTTGACCGTCGGATCACCGTATCCGGGCTTCACCGTTCCCCATGCCGCCTGGCCGCCGGGGAGGTCGGTCCAGGGCCGGCCTGCGACCGCGCCGATGCACTTCCAGTCGACCGTGTTGTTACACGCCGGGGTCCCGTCGAGGACCGGCTTGCGGTCGGCTCGTACCGCGATCACTAGCGGCGAACGGCCGATCGCATTCGACGGCTTCGCGAACAGCGGCCGCTTCCCGCGCCGCTGCACGTCCACCATCTGTGGCCACGGCGACGGTGCCAGCCACGCGTCGAAATCCGGCCGCTGGTTGTCGGGCAGCGAGACGAGCGACTGGGCGGTCGTTCCCGCCGGCTCGACGGTCACCGTGACGTCGCCGTCGTGCTCGGCGAGCTGCGTGCACGCGGCCTCGAGCTCCGTCGTGCACAGCAGGCGGACGGATCCGCCGCCGCCGTTGCCGCCACCCCCACCGCCGAACGGCCACTCGCCCTTCACCGCCAGCGCGACGAGCACCAGCCCCAACGCCGCAACCGCCGCGCCTACCCGTCGCACGACGGGAGGTTAGGTGCTTGCTACTCCGGGATGTCGGCGGCGGTGAGCGTGACGAGCTGATCGTCCGTCACCGACGGCATGTCGACGACTCGGCTCGCTTGGCGGGTCACCGCCTGCTCGAAAGCGTTGCGGACGAGACGGGCGTTCCCGAAGCTCGGCCCTCGCGGCTGGCGGGCCAGCCACGCCCGCAGGCGCTCGCGGGCTGACTCGTCGAGCTCGTAGTGACTCGCCCGCCCCATCGAGACGCAGATGTCGACCATCTCGTCTGCGGTGTAGTCCGGGAACTCGAGCGTCTTCGGAAACCGCGAGCGGATGCCGGGGTTGGCGTCGAGGAACACGGTCATCGGCGCCGGGTATCCGGCGACGATCACGACGAGGTCGTCGCGGTGGTCCTCCATCTGCTTCAGCAGCGCGGCGATCGCCTCCTTGCCGAAGTCCTGCTCGCCGCCGGACACGAGCGCGTACGCCTCGTCGATGAACAGCACACCGCCCAGGGCCTGCCGGGTGGCGTCGTTCACCTTCGGCGCCGTCTGCCCGACGAAGCCCGCCACCAATCCCGACCGGTCCGTCTCGACGAGCTGTCCCTTCGACACCACGCCGAGCGTGTGGAAGATCTCGGCCAGCAGCCGCGCGACAGTGGTCTTGCCGGTGCCGGGGTTGCCGACGAACACGAGATGGCGGCTCTGGTCGACGACGGGCAGCTTGCGCTCGCGCCGGAGGTTCTCGACACGGATCAGGTTCGTGAGCAACCGCACCTCGGTCTTCACCGCCGCGAGACCGACCAGCGCGTCGAGCTCGGCGAGCAGCTCGTCGAGCGGGCGCGCCGCGGGTGCCCTGCGGTCCTCGACCGGCTCGGGCTCGCCGACGCCCCTCGGCATGTCGGCCGGCCGCTCGATCTTCGCCGCCGCCAGCCGCCGCAGCATCATCGTGCGGAGCGTGTCGACGGCGAGGAGCCGCTCGCGCGTCGGCACCTCGTCGAGCGCCGCGCCCGCGTGCGCGACCCGTAGCGCGGCTTGGTAGTAGCGCCACGCGTTGTTCGTCCCGTTGCGGCCGTCGGCGGTGACGACGGTCTCGAACAGCGGCGACGGCGTGATCGGCCACGCCCGGTACTGGCGGATCGCGTCGCCGTTGCGCAGTTGCTGGGGAGTTGCGCCGCGTAGCGAGTCGAACCATGGGGCCAGCGCGGTGGCGAACGAGCGGAGCTCGGTGTCGCTGTAGCGACCGTCGCTGGCGATTACGGCCGCCGCGATTGCCTGGGCCTCGAGGGCGGCGTCGCGCTCGAGCGCGCCTGCCGGCGACGCCGCCGTCCCCCCGGCACCCTGTTGCAGGTTCGCGAGCATGGCGGTGACGTCGGCGACGAACTGCCGAACCGGCTCGGCGAGCACGTTGGCGGCGGGCATGTCAGCGCGCCGCAAGCGTGCTCGCGAGCCACGACACGGCGGCGGCAAGGAACCGGTCCGGCACCTCGAGCTGTGGCGCGTGCCCGCAGTCGTCGATCACCTCGAGTGCGAACTCCGGCCGGCGCGCGGCCAGGGCACGGGCTGCGGCGAGCGGTACCAGCTGGTCGCGGTCGCCGTGCACGATCAGCGTGGGAGCGGCGACTCGCGCTTCGTCGGCGCGCATGTGGCGCGTGAGGTACCAGAACAACCCCCGCGCTGACTCCGCGTACGCCGCCGGCGCCTCGGGGAACGACTGGCGGGTGGTGGCGAGCGCGACGAGCCGGCGCCGCAGCGCGGGGTCGAGCCGCGTCGGGTCGCACAGCGTCCAGCCGAGCGTGGTGTCCACGAGCCGCTCGGGCCCGAGGACCCGTCCCCGCGCCGCCAGGAAGCGCGATCCGAGCGGCGGCACGAGCATCGGTGCCAGGCGCGCCATTGCTCGCCACTGCGCGGGCTCGGCGCTGGGTCGCGGCAGCGCGGGGTCGACGAGCACGAGGGCGCGCACGAGGTCGGGCCGGCGGGCGGCGAGGCCGACACCGAGCGCGCCGCCCATCGAGTTGCCGACGACGGCGGCCGGGCCGGAGTGCTCGAGCAGCGCTCGCAGCACGCGGCCGTGCGTGCCGAGCGTGGCGCGCCGCCCGGGGGGCATGCGCGTGAGGCCGAACCCGGGGAGGTCGACGGCCGTCACCGTCGCCTGCAAGGAGTCCGCGAGCGCGAGCCCGACCAGCTCCCAGCTGATCGTGTGACCGCCGAGCCCGTGCACGAGCAACACCCGGTTGGCGCCAACACCCCACTCGACGGCGTGGACGTCGAAGCCGTCGGCGTCGAGCCGCCGCTCCCGCCCATCGATCGCTGTGGTCACGATTCCTGCACCTCGCCTTCACTGGCGCCCTCGCGCCCGCGTTCACGCCCAAGCGCGGCGAGGAGGTCCTCGTGCAGCTCCATCCAGACCGCGTGGTACGAGTCGACACGCGGTGACGTCAGCCAGTCGTGCTCCCCATCGACGACGCGCCGGCGCGCCGCGCGCAGCCGGTCGCGATACGGGACGAAGCGCGGCACCACGCCGCCGAGCCGGCGCAGCAGGGGGCCGGTGCGGTCGTCGAGGGCTTCGAGCCGGGCGATCACAGACCAGTCGTACCCCGCATCGGTGTGGTCGTTGCGCGCGCCACCCGGGTGCACCTGCCAATCGGTGCAGAGCTGCAGCGCCTCGCGATTGAGCGGGAGGAACGCCTGGTAGGCGCGAGCCGCCGCCGTCTCCTCCGTCGAGCCTGGTTCCAAGCGCTGCCGTTCGCGCAGTTCGCGCAGGTGTGTCACATGATCATCCCGCGAGCTCACGACGGAGAGGATCGCGCACCCCGGCTCGTGCGCGCGGTGGACAAGTAGTGTCCGGCGCATGGGGGAGACCACCGGGGCGTGCGCCGACGGGGTCATCGGCCGTGGGACGAAGGTCTTCGACGCCGGGCCCGTCCGGGGCGAATGGCGGCGGCTCGAGGATCCTGAGGACGTCCTCGAGCTCATGGACCTGTCGGCGAGCGGCATCGTCGCGTGCGTGACCGACGCCGGCGCGACGTTCCTGGCACCCCTCTTCGACGAGTTGGCCGCGGTGGTGTGCCTGTCGGGCACGCCGGTCAGCCACATCGGGATCGTCAGTCGCGAGTACCAGGTCCCCTGCATCATGGGGACGACGCTCGACGCCGAGCCGGCCGACGGCGACCGCGTCGAGGTGGACTGCACCGGCGACGACGGCGTGCTGCGCGCTCTTCGTGGTTAGCACCGTCGTGGACGAGTCAGCCCCCATGGACAAGGAAGAGGTCAATCGCTGGATCCTGTACCACGGCAAGATCTCGAGCGCGATGACGGCAGAGCGGACCGCGCTCGAGTCGGCGCTGATCCCCGTCACCGCCTACATCCTCATCGCGTGCATCGAGTGCTACCGGCGCTACCCCGAGATGATCGACGTGATTACCGAGGCCGCGTCCCCCGAGGAGCTCGGGGAAGCGGGGCGGGAACCGGGCAGCCAGATCGACGCCGTCCACCTGTGGTCGATCGCCAATTTCCCGCTGCTCGGCCGGCAGGTGCTGGCGCCGTTCGGCCTCGTCGACCTCGACCGTGACGTCCCGGCGCTCGCGACCGTGCTCGACTTCTGGAAGCGCGCCGCCAACGCGTTCCGCGGCGACGGCTACGTCCAGGCGTGGGATGCCGGGCTCTGTGTGCCGCGCTACGGAGAGGAGGTCGTCGACGCGCTCCTGGCGGGGTCGTCGACCGTCGAAGGCGACGCACTGGAGCAGCTGGTCCGGTTGAACCGCGTCCTCACGACATTCCTGTTCCTCCTCTATTTCGACACTCGCGCCGGCTATCAGGACACGGGTCCGTATCTGCTTGCCGACGGGCGCGTCCTGCTCGTCCGGGACTTCAACCGCTTCGGCGTCGGGCACTTC
>JBKPDN010000149.1:0-2600 GCA_046727875.1 Actinomycetota bacterium
GCGTATTAGCGAAGTTCACGGCACCGTCGCCCTTCGCTCCTTCGCCCGCGTAGAGCGCGACTCCGGCGACGAGGAATTCGCCGATTGAGAGCGTACGGATCCGCTCTCTTCCCTCGCGGTTCAGCGCTTCGATCTGTCGGAGCTTCGCTTCGTGCGCCGGGTGCGGGCGCCGATGGGGCCCATGGCGTCTGGGCGACGGGGTGAACGCGACGTCGCGGACCCAGAGCGACACCGAGGACTGCGCGACGCCGAGTGCGTCGGCGATCTGGGCGAGCGTCTTGCCCTCGGCGCGCAGGGCGCGTGCTTGCTGTTGCTGTTCGACCTTGCCCCGGTAGCCCATGGCTCCCGGCTCCCTTCCCCCTCGCGGCGGTTCGGGGGAAGTGCAACGTGACTCATGATAGCGAACGCGCGTTCGGAATTGGGAATCACGTGTGTTCGACCGACGGCGCGCGGGTACACCAACATCCATGCGCTTCCGTGTGGGACTCCTCGCCGGCTTGGCAGTCGGCTACTACCTCGGGACGAAGGCGGGCCGCGAGCGGTACGAGCAGATCAGGCGATGGCTGGACGACGCGCGGCAGAGCCGCCCGTTCGAGAAGGCTCAGGCCGCGGTCGAGCTCGGGCTCGAGCGGGTTCGTGAGCAGCGCGAGGCGGTGACCGGCGCGTCGACCAACGGCCCCGGCGCCCCGAGCTGACACAACACCGCTCCGCGCGCCCGTCGACCTGACGCCGGGTGGTCAGAGCGCGAGCACCTCGTGGGCGTCGCTGAACGAGAACCCGGGTTGCGGGCCACCCGCCACGAAGTGGACCCGCTTGCCCTCCGCGACGACCGCCAGGCCGTGCCGAGGGACGCTCATCTTCGCCACGCGGTGCCAACGGCCGCCGTCGTAGCACTCGATCGACGGGACCGTGTCGGGCCGGCCCGGCACCTCCCCACCGCCCGTGCACACGCGGCCCGACGATGTCGTGGCCGCGCCGATGCCACTGCGGGCGTCGTGCAACGCGCCCTCGTCGTTCCACTGGTCGCTGCCGATGATGAACGACTCGACTGATCTGGTCGCGCCGTCAGGTTTTCGGCCCGCGACCGCGTAGACCTTGTCGCCGGCGCCGGCTGCCGCCAGGTACTCGCGCGGGATGCTTAGGTTCGGCCCCGGCGCCCACCCCGCGCCCGGCGTGAAGATCTCGGTGCTCGACAAGACGTTCGCGTTCTCGTCGACGCCGCCGATGGCGACGAGCTTCCCGCTCGCCGACCCGGTCGCGAGTGCGCCGCGACGCGTCGCCAGGTCGGGCTCGTGTGTCCACGCCTCTTCG
Organism: Actinomycetota bacterium; assembly: GCA_046727875.1. Lineage (GTDB taxonomy): Bacteria > Actinomycetota > Acidimicrobiia > IMCC26256 > JACDBD01 > JALZAA01. The sequence continues at coordinate 1,312 of JBKPDN010000149.1, forward strand.
CCCGGGCCCAGACTCCAGACCTCGTTGGTGGGGTTCGACAGGCCCCCCGTGTAACCGCCGACCACGTACAAACGACCGCCGAGCTCGGCGAGCGACGAATGGTCGTACTGGTGCGGGAGCTGCGGCCCGATCGACCACGTCCCGCTCGCCACGTCGAAGAGATCGAGGCGGTCGACGGCTTGGTCCGGATTGGGAAAGCCGCCCGCAACGGCGATCTTCCCGTCCCAGAACGCACCCGCGACCTCCGTGCGGGCCACCGGGATGACCGGCCCCGAGGTCGTCGACCGCGGTGGCTGCGGTGGCGGCTTCGCGTGGTCGCTCCCGTTCCCGGTGCACGCTCCGAGCACAACAAGCGCGAGCGCGAGCACGATCACCGGGGTCGCCGCCCGACGCGCCCGCATCCCTCGACAGTACCGGCGGTGGTCAGCCAACGATCAGCAACCGTTCACGCCTGCGCAAACGCGTGGCCGACATCCGGAAACCTCGACCCTTCATGATCGACCTGTGGCAGCCCCGGCGGATCTGTTCGGCCAGGTACTGGCGCTCATGGGCCTCGACGGCGGCAACGATCGCGCGCTTGCGAACGTCGAGGGGATCCTCGACGTGATGCACCGGGCCCGCGAACAGGTCGACGCGCTCGAGCTTCGGATCGCACACGTCGCACCCGCCGGGCTGCGCGTGGGCTGGCCCGTCTCCCCCCCGGATGGGCCAGTCCCCGCGCCTGCCGACGTCAGCCGCCGGTGATCGTGCCCAAGGTCAGGCCGTCCTCGCCGTAGACACCCTCGGGATCCGTGCGCACCGCCTTGTCGAGGGCTTGGGCGTCCTCGCCGACGAGGATGCGCCACTTGCCGGTGCGCACACCGTCGAGGATGATCGTCGCCGCCCGCTCGGCGGTGAGCGGCGCGTTGTCACGGAACATCTCGCCGAACATCTTCATCATGTTCAGCACGTCGTCGTCCGAGAGTCCGTCTGTAGCCAGGCCGCGCCGCGCCATTTGCGTGCGCGCCTCGTCGACGTCGATTCCGAGGATCTGACGGCTGTTGATGACGATGTCGGTGCCGACATGGCCGGGCATCACCACCGCGACCTTCACGTGTGGCGCGTTGACCCGGAAGTCCTCGATGAGCGCCTCGGTGAAGCCCTTCACCGCGAACTTTGCCGCGCTGTAGGCCGTGTGTGGGATGCCGGGACCGAGCGACGCCCAGAACCCGTTCACGCTGCTCGTGTTGACGACGTAACCGTCCTCACTGGCGACAACCATGTGGGTGAAGGCGCGCATGCTGTTGTAG
>JBKPDN010000150.1:0-3449 GCA_046727875.1 Actinomycetota bacterium
ACAGTCATCGAGCAGCTCCAAGAAGCGCTGCAGTCTCGTGACGTGATCGGCCAAGCCAAGGGAATCATCCAAGCGCGTGAAGGTTGTGGGCCCGACCAGGCCTTCGAGCGGCTTCGCTCGATGTCGCAGCACCGCAACGTCAAGCTGCGCGACCTCGCCAAAGCCGTGGTGGAAGCGCCGGACGACGCCCTCCGCAGCGACTGACGGTTATCCGATCTTCTTCAGGAACGGCGTCAGGTTCTTCAGGAACTCGTTGTTCGGGCTCGCGCCGGCGGGATCGTTGTGCGCGTAGTTCGCCTCGCCGTCGACGAGCACCAGCTGACCGTGCGGGATGCCGGACTGGTCGGCGAGGATCGTCGCGCCGTCGAGGACCCGCTGCCCGCCGAGGGCGGCCCCGAACGCATAGATGCGGAGCCCCTTCGCCAGGTCGTGCCCGTGCGTCGCGTGCACGTCGAGAATGCCCTGCGTCTCGTTCGCGTTGCCCTCTGCGACGGCACCCGAGTCGATCGTCAGGCGCTGCGGGTGGTACCACGCGGTGCCGTCGAGGCTCTGCAGCCCCCACCCCGAGAACATGTCCGCGTAACGCGTGATCGGGGTGAGTGCCCCGGTGCCGTCCCACCCGCGCGGGTCCCCGCTGTCCTTGAGCTGACCCAGGTGCGCCTGCGCAGCGCGGAGGCCCATCGGTGACGTCTTCACGTCGAGCGCGTACCCGTACTGCCCCTCGTTCGTCGGTGGGACCGGAGGCTTCAGGTTGGAAGGCAGGGCCGGCCACGCGTACCCGAGCGACGGCTCGTTCGGCGCGATCTTGACGCCGGTGGAGCCGGTCGCGTTGAAGAGGCCGGCGTAGGGCGCCGGGATGCCGCCGAACGTGAGCCACGGCGAGCCCGCCTGCAGCGCCTGCAGCTGCATGGTCGCCTGGTCCGTGCTCACCGGCGTGGGGCTGCTGCCGCCGTCGATGAACACGAGCCCGGAGAGGTCTTTCGCTCCCGGCTTCCCGTTGAAGTCCCAGGTGGCGTAGGCGGTCGTGATCGACCCGCCCAGCGAGTGGCCGCCGAGCACGACCTTGCCGCCCTGCTTCTTGGCTTCCTCGATGACGCGATGCATGTCCTCGACCTCGGTGTTCATGCCCCAGTCGCGCGCGAACGCGACGTCGGAGTCGGGGATGAACTGGAAGTGCTTGGTGATGCTGGGGTCGGTGACGAACCCGAGGTAGTAGTCGAACAGCTGCTTCGCGGTGGCCTTCCCGCTCTTGGCCTGGTTGAGGACCGAGTGGTCCTCGAGGATGTTCTCGCGCCGCTCGATCGCCCACACCTGCCAGCTCTGTGACTTGCGGACGATGTCCTTCGCCAACGGTTCGAAGTAGGCCGCGCTCGCCGAGGTCCCGGGCACCAGCACGAGGATGTTCTTGGCGTCGCTCGAGCCGGTCTTGATGATGCCGACCTTGTTGTACTTCGCCGGGGTCCCGGGCGCGTTGAAGCCCTGGATCCGCTCGAACTTGACGGGGACGGCCGGCGCGGACGACGCGGGCGCAGCGGACGCGGCCGAGGACACGAACGCGGCGGCGACGACGACCACCGTGGAGATCGCCACGCAGAGCTTCCGAGCCTTCGAGGTACGGGAACCCATGGACGACGCCTCCTGTCTTGTCACGCGACGCTGGCGAGGAAATCGATGATGGCCTTGGAGAACGCGGGGTCGTACGGGGCGCCGAGGTGGTCGCCGGCGACGGTCACGGCCCGCGCCGACGGCAAGAGGTCGGCGAGCTCGCCCGGCGCCGTGATGAGCGTGTCGTCGGCCCCCGCGACTACCAGCGTCGGCACCGTGATCGCGTCGTACCGCACCTGGACCCGCAGCGCGCTTGAGCGGCTCAGCGCGGCGAGCGCCTGCCGGTCGGCACCGGTGAAATCGGCGAACTCCCGGAACGCCTTGCCCGAGACGTTGTCGATCGACGCCGGGTTGTCGGCAAGGAGCGCGTTCGCGATGGCCTCGGGAGAGCGGCCACCGGCTCGCGGCGGCGCGATCGTTGCTCCCACGCCGCCGAGCACGAGCGCGCGGGTGCGCGGCTCGTCGGGCACGAGCCGGGCCGCGACCATCGAGCCCATCGAGTAGCCGACGACGTCGACCTGGTCGACGCCGAGGTGGTCGAGCACCGCCCGGGCGTCGCGCACCATGGTGTCGCCGGCGTAGCGGTCGGGATCGTGGGGCTTGTCCGACGCGCCGTGGCCACGGGCATCGGTCGCGATCACGCGCCGCCCCGCTCCGGTCAAGGCGTCGATGACCCCGGGCCGGGCCCAATTGAGCACGTGGTCGGCCGCGAAGCCGTGCAGCAGGAGCACGGCGGGCCCGGAGCCCTGCGCCGTGTAGGCGATGCGCGTCCCGTCGAACGATTGGACATGGTCCACGCGCGTGTCCTCGGCGTCAGCGCGACGGCTCGGCATGTAGTGATCGCTCCGTGGCGGAGACGAGCTCGGTTGCAAGCGCGTCGAAGTCGAGTGAGTCGGGATCGGTGACCGCGAGCAGCGAGATCCCTCGCAGCGTGCCGATCAGCAACGCCGCCTGTGCCGCGGGATCGACGTCGGCGCGGATCTCGCCGCGCTCGATTCCGTCTCGGATGTACTGCTCGACCACCGCACGGACGTTCCGGTGCACGCGATTGATCGCGGGGAGGAACGCGGGCTCGGAGCCGAGGGCCTCGCCGAGCAGCACGCACGCGGCCCGCACCTGCAGCTCCGGGCCTCGCAGGCTGTCCACGTACACGCGCAGCCAGATCAGCAGCGCGGGGAGCCCCTGACGGTGTTCGAGCGCGGGCTCGAACAGCCGACTGCGGACGCGCTCGACGAGATAGTCGGCCAGGGCGAGGAGGAGCCCCTCCTTCGAGCCGAACAGGTACGTCGGCAGGCCCCGGCTGCATCCCGCCGCGGCGGCGATGTCACCGAGGCTGGCGCGAGCGGTGCCCCGGGTCGCCACCAGCGTGGCCGCCGCTTCGAGCAGGCGCTCCTCGGATGCGGCCCGACGTTCCGCCTGCGTGCGGCGCGCCCGCGCCCGACGTTTCCGCGTGCCCGCCGGATCAGTCAGCGCCGGCACGTGCCCCCCGATCTGCCCAGCACCAGTTCCTGACTCGGCGTTCAGCATATGCTGACCGGCCGACCGAGAACAGCCTCCGTTGGTCGGGCGTCAGCCGGTGAAGCAGGGCCCGACGGGGACGGGCTCCGATGGCGGTGGAGGAGGAGGCGGGGGCGGAACACACGCGCCCGGGCCGATGCCGGCGACTTGGTCAGCCCGGAACTCTGTGAACCAGAGGTTGCCGTCGCACCCGGCGGTGATGTCGGCCGGGCGTCCGTCGGCAGTGATGCCGTCGGAGAATTCCGTGACCGCGCCCAGCACTCGTCTCCGCATTGGGCACAGTCTGGCAAGCTGGCGACCTTCCTGGAAGGAGGGCCAGGTGGAGA
>JBKPDN010000151.1:0-7137 GCA_046727875.1 Actinomycetota bacterium
CGGCTCGTCGCATCCTGGGGCTGAAGAAGGTCCCAAGGGTTGGGCTGTTCGCCCATTAAAGCGGTACGCGAGCTGGGTTTAGAACGTCGCGAGACAGTAGGACTTCCGTGCTGTCCTTAAATTCGGCTATATGCTGGAAACTCCGAGTATCCGGCGGTACTCGTTAATGTCACACCCTCGCCGTAGGGTGCTGACATGAGCAGTGACAATCCGACCGGTGCGGACAATCAGCAGGAAAGGCTCGACGCCTACATAGCTGGTTACGTCGTCGGAGAAGGCTCATTCCACGTCGCCGTCCAACGGAACCGGTTCACCAGGACTGGCTATCAGCTGGTGCCCGAGTTCCACGTCAGTCAGAACCCCGAGCGCCGGCAGGTCCTCGACCTGATCCGAGCACGGTTCGGCTGCGGACGAATCCAGGAGAACCATCGCGACTCCACCGACACCACGTTGGTGTTGGTGGTCCGAAAGCGACGGGATCTCCTCGAGCGCGTGATTCCCTTCTTCGAGACGCAACCGCTGCTGAGCTCGAAACACGAGGATTTCCTCGTGTTCGCCTCTATCGTGCGAGCGATGGAGGGCGGAGAGCACCTGAGCTCAGCGGGGTTCCGAACGCTCGTCGAGCGCGCGATCGTCATGAATGGCGGTGGCCGCTACGGCGAGTGCATCGGGAAGCGTCGAGAATCCTCAGAGACCATATGCCGGACACCGTTGTCCCATCCGGGACGATGCGGTGAAGAGATGGTCCGATCTGCATGGCGACATGCAGAGCCAGGCAGAAATGACCTGGCCGCCGGCGGCGAATGCGCCGCCGGAGGTAACAGGATGTCGGTCCCTATCCGTCGCAGACGCAGGAGACTTGAGAGGAGCTGTCCCTAGTACGAGAGGACCGGGACGGACGCAGCTCTCGTGTGCCAGTTGTTCCGCCAGGAGCATGGCTGGTTGGCGACCTGCGGAAAGGATAAGCGCTGAAAGCATCTAAGCGCGAAGCCTTCCTCGAGATGAGGTCTCCCACCGGGACAACCGGGTAAGGCCCCTGGAAGACGACCAGGTTGATAGGCCGGAGGTGTACGCACGGTGACGTGTTCAGCCGACCGGTACTAATCGGCCGAGGGCTTGGGGTTCTTCTCCTTGGTGTTCGTGCTCGCTCTGCAGCGCTCGATCAGCGGTTGACAACGAAATACCGAGAAGCAGCACCAGGCTTCCGGTGGCAACAGCGGCGGGGAAACACCCGATCCCATTCCGAACACGGAAGTGAAGACCGCCAGCGCCGATGGTACTTGGGGGGAGACTCCCCGGGAGAGTAGGTCGCCGCCGGATTTGTGAAACGAGCGCCCCCGCAGCACCGATATCGCGTGCGCGGGGGCCTCGTCGCGTTCGCAGGCCGCGCGCATGCCCACCGGTACGCTCACGCGCATGCCGCGCCAACACGGTCACGACCCGCGTCGCAAGCCCAAGCCAAAGCGCGAGCAGCGCGGCCGCGCGCGTGGAGACGCCGACGGCGGCTTCGGGCCGTTCCGGCAAGCCGACGAGCCCCGCCGTCGTGACAGATCCCGGGGCGCGAGCACGCCGAGTCGCGGTACCGACGGCGGGCAACCGCGCGGCCGTTACCGCGTCGTCGGGAAACGCCGCGTGCCGAAGCAGCGGACCCGCGGAGGCGGATCACGTCCGGCGAAGGACGGTGACCGCCAACCGCGCCGCCGCCGTGCGCGGTCGAGCGACGTCCGGGAGGAGATCACCCGGCTCGGCGGCGCACAGGGGCTTCGCTACTACGAGCAGCTCATGAAAGCGGCCGACGCGTTCGCACGCGACCACGAGCGCGACGCCCTCCGCCGGCTCCGACCGCTGCGTGACGCGCTGCCGGACTCGCCCAGCGTGCGGGAGCTCCTCGGCCTCACGCACTACCGCCTCGGTCACTACCCGGCCGCGAGCAAGGAGCTTGAGGCGTTCGTCGAGCTCAGCGGCTCGGTCGAGCAACACCCCGTGCTGATGGACTGCTACCGGGCACAACGCCGGTGGAGGAAGGTCGACAGCTGCTGGCGCGAGCTCACCGCGGCGAGCCCCGGCGCGGAGATCGTGACCGAAGGCCGCATCGTCACCGCCGGCGCGCTGGCCGACCGCGGCCGCATCGATGACGCGATCGCCCTCCTCACCCGCGCCGACCGGCGCGTGACCAACCCGAAGCCCTACCACCTGCGGCTCTGGTACGCCCTCGCCGACCTCGAGGAGCGCGCCGGCAACGTGCCCCGCGCCCGCTCGTTGTTCGACCGGGTGCGCCGCCAGGACGCCGGCTTCGCCGACGTCGCCGAGCGCCTGGCTGCCCTGCGCTGAGCGACGCCCACGCGTAGCTGTCACACCTCCGCGGTACGTTCCCTGGGCGTCGACTTCCCGCCCTTCCCCCTGCCGATCCCGACCCAAGGGGGAACGATGGAAGCCGTCAACGTCAGCGTCCTGCGCGGCCCGATCTCGGGTGCGCCAGAGATCCGCGCTCTCAAGTCCGGACGCCGCATCGCCACGCTCGCGGTGCGGACGCCCGCCGGCGACGGTCGCAGCACGTCGGTGCCCGTCACGCTGTGGGACCCGCCGGCCTGGGTGGAGACGCTCGCCTCCGATGACGACGTGCTGGTCGTCGGCCGCGTGCGCCGCCGCTTCTTCCGCACGGCGACCGGCGGCAACGGCGCGCGGACGGACGTGGAAGCGGATGTGGTCGCACGGGCACGCGACCGCCGTCGCCTCACGGCGTCCCTGCGCCGCATCGATCGTGAGCTCGACCGACTCGACGAGATCGGGTGATGGCGTTCCAGCTCGAGGGGGGCCGTTCCGGGCTTGCCGCGCCCCGCCCGTATGATGGTGGGAGCAGATCCGACCCCGCCCCGACGACGTGGTGGAACGGAAGACGCAGGTTGTGACGGCAGAGACGACGTCAACTCGCCGCCCGGAGACTCTGGACCGGGTGGTCATCAGGTTCGCCGGCGACTCTGGCGACGGCATGCAACTTGCCGGCGATCGCTTCACTGATGTCAGCGCCGCATTCGGCAACGACCTCGCTACCCTGCCCGACTTCCCGGCCGAGATCCGCGCCCCCGCCGGCACGATCGCCGGCGTTTCGTCGTTCCAGGTCCACATCTCCGACCACGACGTCCTCACGCCCGGCGACGCCCCGAATGTGCTGGTGGCGATGAACCCGGCCGCGCTCAAGGCGAACATCAAGGACATGCCGCCGGGATCGACGCTGCTCCTCAACGAGGACTCGTTCGAGCAGCGGAACCTCGACAAGGCGGGGTACGCGGCCAACCCGGTCGAGGACGGGTCCCTCTCGGCGTTCCGGATCATCCAGGTGCCGATGACGTCGATCACACTCGAGTCCACCAAGGAGCTCGGCGTGAAGCCCCGGGACGCCGAGCGGTCGAAGAACTTCTTCGCGCTCGGCCTGCTCTCGTGGATGTACACCAGGCCGATCGACCCGATCGTCGAGTGGATCGACGAGCGGTTCGGGTCGAAGCCGACCGTGCGGGACGCAAACCTCGCCGCCTTCAAGGCCGGCTACCACTTCGGCGAGACGGCCGAGCTGTTCGAGCACCCGTGGCAGGTGCCGCCCGCGCAGCTGCCGCCGGGTCGCTACCGCAACATCACCGGCAACGTCGCGCTCGCGTACGGCCTCATCGCCGCGTCGCAGAGCAGCAAGCTCCCGATCGCCTACGCGTCGTACCCGATCACGCCGGCCTCCGACATTCTCCACGAGCTCTCGCGCCACAAGAACTTCGGGGTCCGCACCTTGCAGGCCGAGGACGAGATCGGCGCCGCCGGTGTCGCGGTCGGCGCCGCCTTCGCCGGGCACCTGGGCGTCACTGCGACGAGCGGTCCCGGCATGGACCTCAAAGCCGAGACCATGGGGCTGGCGATCAGCCTCGAGCTCCCGCTCATCGTGGTCGACGTGCAGCGCGGCGGACCGTCGACGGGGCTCCCGACCAAGACCGAGCAGTCCGACCTCCTCCTCGCGATGTACGGCCGCCACGGCGAGGCGCCGATGCCGGTCATCGCGCCCCGGTCGCCGAGCCACTGCTTCGAGGCGGCGTTCGAAGCCGCTCGCATCGCGCTCAAGTACCGCACCCCGGTGATCCTCCTCACAGACGGTTACCTGGCCAACGGCGCCGAGCCGTGGCTGCTGCCCGACGTCGAGGGGCTGCCCGACATCGGTGTGCCGTTCGCGGACGCACCGAACCACGACGGCGAGTTCTGGCCGTACCTGCGTGACCCCGAGACCCTGGCGCGACCGTGGGCGATCCCCGGCACACCCGGGCTCATGCACCGCATCGGCGGGCTCGAGAAGGAGGACGGCACCGGCAACGTCAACTACGACCCCGAGAACCACGAGCACATGGTGCGGATCCGGGCCGAGAAGGTGGCGGGCATCGCGTCCGACATCCCGCCCGTCGAGGTCGACGGCGAGGACGGCGCCGAGCTGGTCGTGCTCGGCTGGGGCAGCACCTGGGGCACGATCCAGGCTGCCGTGCGGCGAGTGCGGGCCGGCGGCAAGAAGGTCGCGCACGCGCACCTCGTCCACCTCAACCCGTTCCCGTCGAATCTCGGCGACGTGCTGCGGGGTTACGACAAGGTCCTCGTGCCCGAGATGAACCTCGGGCAGCTCGCACGCCTGGTGCGCGCCGAGTATCTCGTGGACGCGCAGACGCTCAGCAAGGTCCAAGGCATCCCGTTCCGGACCGCCGAGATCGAAGCCCGGATCCTGGAGGTGCTCGGTGCCTGACGAAGCCGTGAAGCTCGGCCGTAAGGACTTCCAGTCGGACCAGGAGGTCCGCTGGTGTCCGGGCTGCGGCGACTACTCGATCCTCACCGCCGTCCAGCTCCTCCTGCCCGAGCTCGACGTGAAGCCGGAGAACCTCGTCTTCGTGTCGGGGATCGGGTGCGCGGCCCGGTTCCCGTATTACATGAACGTCTACGGAGTGCACGGGATCCACGGGCGGGCGCCCGCGATCGCAACGGGTGTCGCGCTGGCGCGGCCCGATCTCGACGTCTGGGTGATCACAGGGGACGGCGACGCTCTGTCGATCGGCGGGAACCACCTCATCCACGCGCTCCGCCGCAACGTGAACTTCACGATGTTGTTGTTCAACAACCAGATCTACGGGCTCACGAAGGGCCAGTACTCGCCGACGAGCGAGGTCGGCAAGGTCACGAAGTCGACGCCGTTCGGGTCGATCGACCATCCGTTCAACCCGGTCTCGCTGGCGTTGGGCGCGGAGGCGACGTTCGTGGCCCGGACCCACGACATGGACCGCAAGCACATGACGGAGACGTTCCGGCGCGCGCACGCGCACAAGGGCTCGTCGTTCGTCGAGGTGTACCAGAACTGCAACGTCTTCAACGACGGTGCCTTCGCCGCGGTCACGGCCAAGGAAGCTCGCGCCAACATGCTCATCGACCTGAAGCACGGCGAGCCGATCCGCTTCGGCGCCGACGGACAGTACGGCGTCATGCTGAACGGGCGCGGGGAGACCGAGGTCGTCGAGGTCGCCGACGTCGGCAAGGACCGGCTGCTCGTCCACGACGAGCGCCGCCACGACCCGTCGCTCGCCTTCGCGCTCTCCCGACTCGCCGACACGCCGACCGTTCCCACACCCATCGGAGTGTTCCGGGATGTCGATCGGCCGACCTACGAGGGCGAGGTGCAACGCCAGCTCGTCGGCGCCAGCGAGCAGCGCGGCCCGGGCGACCTCGCCGCGCTGATCGGCTCCGGCGCGTCGTGGGAGGTCGGGACCGCGCCGGGGGCCGACTAGCCGCACAGCCCTTCGGCGCCGTCAGGCGTCCAGGCTCCGGAACACCATCCCCGTACGCGGCTTCGGCGAGAAGAACGTCGTCTTCTCCGGCATCCGCACACCGGCGAACGCGGCGGCTCGGATCTGCGGCACCGTTACCGGTCGCAAGAGCACGGCGGCGTCGGCGGCATCCTTCTCGACGAGCGCAGCCACCGCGGCGGCGTCACTACGGAGCGTGACGGTCGCGCCCGTGAGGACGGGACGCACCTCCGCATCGAAGCGCGTCGAGTCGACCTCGCGTAGCGGCTCGGGCACGCCGGCGAGATGCGCATCCTGCGCGTCGTGCAACGGCAGCAGCAACGCCAGCCCGGCGCGGTCGACGAGTCCCAGACCGCCGTCGTCCCGCATGCGCTCCCGCAACCGGGCGATCCCCTCGGGCGCGTTCGGACCGGCGTCGACGACGGTGAACGACGCCGCCAGCGCTCGCCGGGCATCCAAGCCGTCGAGGCCGTGCAGCAGGCGGTGAATCGGACGCACGCTCAGCTCGTCGTCGGCGAGCTCGACGACGAACGCCATGATCCGTGCCGCGCCCGGGTCGTCGATGCCGGCCGCGACCCGCTCGTCCCGGTAGGCGCACGCGGTCTCGAAGCGGTGGTGGCCGTCGGCGAGGACGAGCGATGACCCGGCCACCGCGTCGGCGACCGCACGGATGCGCCCCAGGTCGGTGAGCGCGAACAGGCGATGGGTTACGCGCTCGTGGTCCTCGCAGTAGGCGAGCGGCGGGAGCCCGTCCGGCGTGAGCAGGGACGAGAGTCCCTCGGTGAGCGAGAGCCCCCAGATCGGGTCGAGGTTCGCGCGCGTCGCCCGCAGGAGTGACAGTCGGTCGCTCTTCGCCGTGGTCATGGTGCGCTCGTGCGGAAGCACGCCGCCTGCGGCCGGATCGGCGCCGGGAGGTGGGAGTCCGAGCGCGCCGATGACGCCGTGGGTGTGCCGGGGCCGGCCGTCGTCGTCCTCGAACCGCATCTCGTAGAGATAAAAGCGAGCCGGGTCGTCGACGACGAGGACGTCGGCTCGTTGCCAGTCGTCGAAGCAGCCCGCCGCGACCTGGTAGCGGTCTCGCCCGTCGTCGGCGTCGCGGGGGAGGATCAGACGCACCGCGTTGCGTGGGTCCGACGCCTCGAGCGCGGCCCGGTTGTCCTCGTCGATCACGTCGTAAGGTGGCGCCGCGACCGAGCCGACGTCCGTGGCACGGTTCGCCGCGCTCGGCGCGTAGCGGATCCCGCGGAAGGGAAGGAACTCGGGCACGGGGCGGTTCGCTTTCGTGGACCAGGTCGGGGCCGCTGCGCCCTGATTGTCGCATACC
>JBKPDN010000152.1:0-6039 GCA_046727875.1 Actinomycetota bacterium
GGCAGCTGGGGCTTCAAGCCCGAGACCGTGCTGAGGTGGACGTCGTCCTCGCCCAGGGAGGGCAGCACCTCGTCGATGTAGCGGAGGAAGATCGGGCTCGGCCCCACCAGCAACACGCCGCGCGACGAGAGCCGCTGGCGGTGCGTGTACAGCAGGTACGCGGCCCGGTGCAGGGCGACCGCCGTCTTGCCGGTCCCCGGACCGCCGGCCACGACGAGGATGCCGGGCAGCGTCGCGCGCACCGCTTCGTCCTGCTCGGCTTGGATCGTGGCCACGATGTCGCCCATGCGACCGGTGCGATGGCGCTCGAGCGCGGACAGGAGCGCAGCCTCCCCGACGATCGTGAAGCCGGCCTCGTCGGCGGCGTCGGCGTCGAACACCTCGTCGTCGATCCCGAGTAGCTGACGGCCGCGGGTCTGGAAGTGGCGCCGGCGGACGACCCCCATGGGCTCCACGCCCGTGGCTCGGTAGAACGGCTCGGCGACGGGGGCGCGCCAGTCGACGATGAGCGGCGTCTGGTCGGCCTCGGTCACGGACATGCGGCCGATGTAGAAGCGATCGTCGTCGGGCTGCTCCTCGCCGGGCTCCGGCTCGAGGTCGATGCGGCCGAAGCACAGCGGGGCTTCGCCGATGTTCAGCGCCGCGAGCCGGCGGCGCGTGTTCGCGGCCGCCGCGTCCCGCTCGAGCCGCGCCTGGTGCGTGCCGCCCCGGCGTACCTCGGAGTACCCCTCCGCCACCCGGACGGCGGCCTTGCGCATCTCGTCGAGCCGGTCGTACGCCCGGTCGATGTACCGCTGCTCGGCGGCAAGCTCGGGGTGGGCACGGCGGTCGTTGACGCCGCCATCGGACTGCTCGGGCACGCGCGGCTCCTGGAGGGGACCTTGCAGTTTACTGCGAGGACCACGACCGGCCGGCCGGGGCTGCACCCCGTCGGCGGAGAGCCCACAGATATCGTGGGCGCTCCTCTCGCCTCCCCTGGGACGATGCCCGAGCTGGTCCGTCGCCTCGTCGAACTCATCCGTCGTCACCGCCGCGCGAGCGTCATCGTGCTGGCGGTCTTTCTCGTCGCGGGGGTCGGGCTCAACATCGTTCTCCGGCGGGCCGCAGACGACACGCGGATCGACCTCGGCCAGACCCGGGACGGGCTGGCGAGCGCGCGTGTCGCCGTCGCGACGGCGCGGGGCGAGCTCACCGCCGCACGCGGTGAGGAGGCCAGCGCAACCGCCCAGCGGGACGAGCTGCACCGGCAGCTGAGCGAGCTCCAGCAGCAGCTCCAGGCCGTGCAGGCGCAGCTGGCGTCGACCAGTCAGGTCGTCGCGCTCCAGGGCCCCCAGATCGAGGCGCTCGGCCGGTGCCTGAACGGCGTGTCGTCGGCGCTCAACCAGACGTCCGTCGCCGACATCGGCGCGATCCCCACCTTCCAGTCGGCACAGCTCCTGTGTGCCGACGCGCAAAGTGTGCTCAGCGGGGCGCCGCCCGGATGACCGACCCGATGAACCCGCGCGCCGTCATCCACGGCGGGCGAGCCGCCGACGCGCCCACCGCCCCGCCGCGCCCGCGCCGCGATCTGCCGCCGGCGCGGCCGAGGCGCTCACCGGCGCGTCGCCAATGGCGTCTCCCCGCCTCGATGGCGCTCGTCGGCCTGGTAGTCGGCTATGTCGTCTTCTCCAACGCCATCGCACTCCTCGATCTCCGCCACCAACGCGACGAGCTGGCGTCCGCGCGCCACGGCATCGAGACCTCCAGTCGAGAGACCGGGAGAACCCGCGACGTTCTGGCCCAGACGGTAACCGCGGTCGCCGCGCGCGGGGCAGAACGCGACCAGGTGCGCGACTCGGCCGCCCTCACCGCGGAGACGCTGCTGATGACGCAGGGGTCGTCGAACGCCGCCCAGGGCACCGCGTTCTTGCAGCAGGGTCAGATCGGCGCACTCCAAACGTGCATCGACGGCGTGCAGACATCACTCGGGTTCCTGGGCGGCGGCAACCGACCGAGCGCGATCACCACCCTCCAGAACGTGTCGCTCGCCTGCAACGCGGCGGTTGGTGCGAACGGCGGGACACATCCGGTGTTCGCGTTCGACTTTCCCGATCCGTACGTGTTGCGCGTCGGCAACACGTACTACGCGTACGCGACGAACGCCGGCGCAGGCGACATCCAGGTGGCCAAGTCCACCGACCTTCGGAACTGGGTCTTCGTCGGCAACGCGCTCGCCGGGCTGCCGGGCTGGGCGGTGCCGAACGCGACGTGGGCGCCGTCGGTGCTTCCCCGGGCGACCGACGCAGGGACGATCTACATCACCTATTACACGGCGAAGGACAAGGGTCGCGACGCGCAGTGCATCACGCGCGCCGTCGCGACGTCGCCGGAGGGTCCGTTCGTGGACGACACCCCGCACGCGATGATCTGCCCCCGTCGCGGCGACGCCATCGACCCCAGCCCCTTCGTGGATTCCGACGGCACGGTGTACCTCACCTGGCGGGGTGCCGACGCCAAGATCTGGTCGCAGCGCCTCGCGTCCGACGGCCTCCGGTTCGACGGCGATGCACACCCGCTCATCGGCGCCGATCAGCCGTGGGAGGGCAACGTCGTCGAAGGGCCGTCGATGGTGCGCGCCGGCGGCCGGTACTACCTCTTCTACTCGGGCAGTCACTGGGACACGGCCAACTACGCCGTCGGTTACGCCGTCTGCGAGTCGCCGACCGGGCCGTGCACGAAGCCGTCGCCAGCCGCCTCGTTCGGCACCTCGGGCACGATCGTGGCGCCGGGCGGTCAGGAGTTCTTCACGGACGCGGGAGGACAGCTCTGGATGGCGTATCACGCGTACACCGACCCGAACGTCGGCTATCCCAACAGCCGACGGCTGCACCTCATGCCCGTGGCGTTCGATCCGTCGGGCGTGCCGGTGCTCCAGCCTCCTGGCTGACCGGATCCTGCTCGGACGGCTCCCGCGGGACGGTCACCTCGTCGGGCTCGAGGAGCACCACCCGCTCTCCGAGCGACAGGTCCGTCGGGGTGTCGGCCAGGAGCCAGCGGCCGCCGAGGTTCGGCAGCTTGCCGGGTTCGGCGCCGAGCGACCGTTCGATGGTGCGCACGACCCCGCCGTGCGTGACGACGAGGACGTCGCCGCTTCCACTGCCGTCCACCGCGGTCGCGAGCCCGGCACGTGTGCGCGCGAGCAGCTCGGCGTCGCCCTCGAAATCGGGCGGCGAGCGTCGCGCCGCGAGGTAGCCCGGCCAGCGCTCCTCGATCTCGTTGCGGGTGAGACCGCTCCAGGAGCCGACATCGCGCTCGCGCAGGCGCGCTTCGGGTCGGACGTCGCCGAGGCCGACGCGCGCGGCGATGATCTCGGCCGTGCGCCGGGCCCGGACGAGGTCCGAGGTCCAGATGGCAGAGATCGACGCGATCTCCACGACGCGCTCGGCGGCGTCCTCGGCCTGACGCTCGCCGAACGGCGAGAGGGGCGGGTCGGCCTGGCCCTGCCACCGCGACTGCGCGTTCCACGTCGACTCACCGTGGCGGACGAGCAGCAGCCGGGTCATGTCCCTCCTTTGTCGCCGTCGCAAGCTCCGGCTTTGTAGCGACGGACGGCAAAGCCGCCGTCGCTACGGCCTGACGCTACCGGCATAGGCTCGCCGTCCGATGGCCGACCGCCCCAACATCCTGCTCGTCGTCTCCGACCAGGAGCGACAGCGCGGCTGGCTTCCCACCGACCTCACGCTTCCCAACCGGCAGCGGCTGATCGACGGCGGTCTCGAGTTCACGCGCCACTACACGCACTCGTCCCCGTGCTCTCCGTCGCGGGCGAGCCTCCTCACGGGGCGATACGTCTCCCAGCACGGCGTCACCGACAACGTGATCTTCCCCGCCCATCCCGAGCTCGATCCCGCCATCCCGACGCTCGGCTCGATCCTGCGCGCCGCCGGCTACCGCACCTCGTACGTCGGCAAGTGGCACCTCTCGCACGCCGTCGAGCCCGACCTCGAGGCGTACGGCTTCTCCGACTGGCGCGGCAACGATCGCCACTTCATGGGGTGGGCCGGCACCGGCTGGGAGTACGACCCGATCATCGCCGACCAGGGCGTCGAATGGCTGCGGGCCAACGCCGGCGGCGGCGACCGGCCGTGGTTCCTCGTCGTCGCGCTCGTGAACCCCCACGACGTGATGTGGTTCCCGATCGACCAGCCGTGGTATCAGGACGCGCACCGGGAGGAGTTCGAGCTCACCCGTTCGTTCCTCGTCGCCGCGGCGTGGAAGGAAGACGAGCCGATCCCGGCGTTCTCCCAGCCGTACGACGAGGTGTTCGACGAGCTCCCGCCGAACTTCGACGACGACCTGTTCACGAAGCCCGCCGTCCAGCGCCAGTGGCTCTACGAGCAACAGCACACGCTCTACGGGCACATCGACCGCGACGACAAGCACTCCTGGCTCCGCCATCTCGACTACTACTGGCGGCTCCTCCAGGAGGGCGACCGCAACCTCGGCGCGATCCTCGACGCCCTGGACGAGTCCGGCGCCGCCTCCGACACGGCAGTGGTCTTCACCTCCGACCACGGCGACATGTGCGGCTCGCACGGCCTGCGGAGCAAGGGACCGTTCGTGTACGAGGAGATCATGCGCGTGCCGCTGTACGTGCGCGCCCCGGGCGTGACGACCCCGGGCACCACGACCGACGCGCTCGGCACGCACGTCGATCTCGCCCGCACGGTCGCGGCGCTGGGCGGGGCGGACGACCCGTCGCTCGTCGGCCACGACCTCACACCGACGCTGCGTGACCCGGCGACGCCCGGGCGCGACGCCGTGCTGCTCACGCAGGACATGGCCTGGTACGACAGCTGCATCCCGCTCCGGTACGCGATGCGCGGCATGTTCGACGGCCGGCACAAGTACGCCCGGTACTACGGCGTCGGTGGCAGCTTCGACCGGATCGGCCGTCCGTCGAAGCGACCCAAGCAGGTCGACGTGGACGCCGACTTCGAGGACCACGACCACGAGCTCTACGACCTCGACGACGATCCGTACGAGCTCGTGAACCTGGCCAACGACCGAGGGCGCCGGGGCGAGGTGCGTGAATGGTTCAACCGCCTGCGGGACGAGGAGGCGCGCGAGCTCCGCGTGTAGGTTGCATCTGAGACATCTACGAGGGGGACGTCATGAGAGCAGCGGTGTACGTCGAGCAGGACCAGCCTCTGATCGTCGAGGAGATGACGCCTCTCGATCCCGGGCCCGGCGACGTCGTGGTCGAGATCGGTGCGAGCGGCGTGTGCCACTCGGATCTGTCGGCCACGAATGGCACGCTGCCACTCCCGCCGCCGACGATCCTCGGCCACGAGGGCGCGGGCACCGTCGATTGGGTCGGGTCCGAGGTTACCCGGGTGAAGAAGGGGGATCGGGTGGTCGCCACGTTCGTGCCCGCGTGCGGCGCCTGCTGGTACTGCTTGCACGGCCGCTCGAACCTGTGCGAGGAGACCGGGGCCGTGATGATGGTGCCCCGGGCGAAGCGGGCCGACGGGACGCCGGTGCCCGGCTTCACCGGCCTCGGGACGTTCTCGGACGCGATGACGATTTCCGAGTCGCAGGCGGTGAAGGTCGAGACCGACCTGCCCGACGATCAGCTCGCCCTCATCGGCTGCGGCGTCACCACCGGCGTCGGAGCCGCGCTCAACACGGCGGAGGTCGAGCCCGGGTCGAGCGTGGCGGTGATCGGCTGCGGCGGTGTCGGTCAGGCCGTGATCCAGGGCGCGCGGATCGCGGGGGCGGCGAAGATCATCGCGGACGACCCCGTCGAGATGAAGCGCGAGGCGGCCCGGAAGCTCGGCGCCACCGACACCGTCGACCGCGCGAAGGGCGATCCGGTGGCGCGGGTCCAGGCGCTCACGGGCGGTCGGGGCGCCGACTACGCGTTCGAGGTCATCGGGCTACCCGAGACGATCACGCAGGCGTTCTCGTCGGCTCGCCGCGGCGGCACGGCTGTCGTCGTCGGGATGCCGCGCATGGACTCGATGGTGACGCTGCCGGGCTTCGCAATGTTCTACGAGG
>JBKPDN010000153.1:0-10376 GCA_046727875.1 Actinomycetota bacterium
GCCTCGACGTTATAGGGATCCCCGTGATCATGGTGGTGCGACCGAACTCGCGATCGCTCTCTGTCTCTCAGGGAAAGGGACTCGACCGCTTGGCTGCGATCGCGTCCGGCCTGATGGAGTCGATCGAGCTCTATCACGCCGAGCTCGTCACGCACCCGCTGCTGTTCGGAAGCTGCGCGGAGCTGCGCGCCTCGTACCGGCTCGCCGACGTGGGGGGCATTCCGCGCTGGCGTTCGAGCCTCTTCCACGACCGGTTCCCGCTCCCGTGGGTCGAAGGGACCAACCTGCTGGACGGGTCAACGACCTGGGTGCCGTACGAGACCGTGCACACCGACTTCGCGCTGCCCCAACCGGCCGGCGCCGGCTGTTTCGCGTCGAGCTCGAACGGGCTGGCGTCGGGCAACCACGTCCTCGAAGCCGTCAGCCACGGGATCTGCGAGGTGATCGAGCGCGACGCCACGACGCTGTGGTCACTGCTGGACGGCGATGCCTGGCGTGCGACGGGACTGGATCTCGACACCGTCGACGACCCACGGTGTCGGGAAGCGCTCCAGCGCTTCGACGACGCGGGCGTCGGCGCCGCCGTATGGGAAACAACCAACGATGTCGGCATTCCCTCGTTCCTGGCGATGATCGCCGATCGCGTCGACAACCCCGTCCGGCTCCTCTACTCAGCCCGGGGTATGGGCTGTCACCCCGCCCGAGAGATCGCGTTGTTGCGTGCGCTCACCGAGGCCGCGCAGGGCCGACTCACGTACATCTCGGGTGCGCGTGACGACATGCCTCACTCTGACTACGCACGCGTGCGAAGCCCCGACACCGTCCGCCTGCACCGCGAGACCGTGAACGCCGGGGGACAACGCGACTTCCACGATGCGCCGAGCTTTGCAGGAGCGACGTTCGAGGACGACATCGCCTGGGAGCTCGAACGCCTCCGCGCGGTCGGCATCACCGAGACGGTCCTCGTCGACCTGACGAAGCCCGAGTTCGGCATCCCGGTGATCCGCGTCGTGATTCCTGGACTCGAGGGACCACTCCAAGAATTGCCGAGCATGTCGCTCGGCCGGCGAGCTCACGCCGTCCTGGAGCGTCGGCCATGAACGTCGTCGTCTTCACGGGACCCACCATCTCGGCCGCGGAAGGCCGCGAGATCCTCGATGCGGAGTACCTACCACCGGTCGCTCAGAGCGACGTCTATCGGGCGGCGCGCAAGCAGCCATTCGCAATCGGCGTCATCGACGGCTATTTCGAACGCGTTCCCTCGGTATGGCACAAAGAGATTCTCTGGGCCATGAGCCAAGGGGTCCACGTCTATGGAAGCGCCAGCATGGGCGCGCTCCGGGCTGTGGAGCTCGCGGGGTTCGGCATGGAAGGAGTCGGTTCCGTTTTCGAGGCGTACCGCCGCGGCGAACTACTCGACGACGACGAGGTCGCGGTGGCGCACGGACCGGCTGATCGTGGCTTCGCGCCTACGTCCGAGGCCATGGTCAACATCCGCGCCACGCTGGCGGCCGCCGAGGCCAGCGACTTGATCGGACCCGGCACTCGTGCCGCTCTGGTCAAGATCGCGAAGGCCGCCTACTACCCCGACCGCAACTTCCCGACGCTGCTTCGGCAGGCGCGTCACGACAATCTCCCCACAGCCGAGCTCGACGCGCTCGAGCAGTGGCTTCCGGAGGGACGCGTCGACCAGAAACGCGCGGACGCGGTCGAGATGTTGCGGAAGCTCGGGTCGCTCGCAACGAACGGCGCCGCACCCAAGCAGGTGAATTTCGACTTCGTGAACACGTCGTTGTGGGCAGCGCTCCAAAACGAGGCAGTCGGGAGGGAAACCGTTGGCGGCGCCGAGCACGAGCTCATGGCCGAGCGCCTTCTCGAGGAGCTCCGCCTCGAACCGGCCTTCGAGCGCATCTGGGCCCGGGCCCAGGTCGCGATCCTGGCTCGGCGCTTGGCGCAACAGGCCGGCATCTGCATGGAAGGTGAAGCCCTGCACGAGGGGACCGATCGCTTCTGGTCCGAGCGGGGTATCGGCGATGCCTCCAAAGCCGAAGCCTGGATGGCAGCCCGGGGGCTCGACGAGGCGGCGATCATGCGCCTGATCGAGCGAGAGGCGTATCGGCGTTGGGGCACGGGCGCGACGCAGCTCGAGCTCACCGAGGAGCTACTCGACGAGACCCGCCTCTCCGACGACTACGAGCGGGTGGTCGCACGCGCGCTCGACAAGCAGCGGGCGTTGGACGACCGCGGCCTCCAGAACATCGACCCCCAAGGGATCGATCTCACCGACGAGATGCTGCTGCGCTGGTGGTTCGAAGATCGCGTCGGAACGGACATACCACAGGATCTGCGTGCCTATGCCGAACAACTCGGCTACGTCGACGAGCACGAGTTCCAGCGCGCACTTGTGCGCGAGTACTGCTACACGATGCTTGCTGGCGCCGAGATAAGGAAGGAGGAGAAGGCGAAATGACGAGGACGCTGGACCCGGCCTCGCAACCGAGGCCGGAGGCAGCACCTCACGAGGACGAGGCCTGGGAGCGACCCTTCCGACGACGCGCGGTGGAGCAGTACCAGGAGCCCGAGCAGCTCGACGTCATGCTCCGCCTCACCTCTCCGCGACTGTGGCTCGCGCTGGCCGTGGCTCTCGCACTCATCGCCGCCATTGTGACCTGGTCCTTCCTCGGCTCGGACCCCCAGGAAGTACAAGCCACGGGTGTGCTCCTGCCCGGACAGGGACTGACCGAGGTCAGCGCGACCGAAAGCGGAATCGTCACCGACGTCACCGTTCGCTCTGGTGACGTCGTGGCTCAAGGGCAGAGCGTGGCCTCGCTTCGGCTTGGCAACGGATCGAGTCTCTCGTTGACGACCGAGAATCAGGGGCGGGTCGCGTTCGTGCTCGTCGAACCGGGCGCGTTCGTCAAGCCGGGAACACTCATCGCCCAGCTCATTCCGGTGGGCAACAAGAGCGATGCGATCATGTTCGTCGATGCCGGCAACGGGAAGCTCATCCGTCCTGGCATGTCGACGCACATCTCGCCGTCGACCGCACCGGCGTCGCAATACGGCTCCATCGAAGGAAAGGTCGTCAGCGTCTCCGACGTTGCCCTCTCGCGAGCTCGACTCCAGCAGCTCGTAGCCAACGACGTGGTCAACGCGTCGCTTGCGGCGGTCGGTGAATCGGTGCTCGAAGTCCGCGTCGACCTGATCAACACCAGCAGTACCCCAAGCGGCTACCGCTGGACGTCCGGCCGCGGCGCACCGTTCAAGATCACAGAAGGCACCCCTCTCGAAGGCAGCATCGCCATCCGCGGTGGGCGCCCGATCGACCATCTCGTCGGGTAAGGAGCCAAGTGAGCGCCCCGGTCGACGCGGACACGCACGCCGCGCCTGCTCAGCCGTCACCGCGTGAGCAGCGGCGCCCGCTCCGTCACCGGCGCGTCCGGACTCCGCTCATGCTCCAGCTCGAGGAGACCGAATGCGGCGCCGCCTCGCTCGGCATCGTGCTCGGCTACTACGGCCGGCGCGTGCCGCTCGAGGAGCTGCGCGTCGCCTGTGGCGTGTCACGTGACGGAACG
The DNA here is from genome assembly GCA_046727875.1 of Actinomycetota bacterium. Lineage (GTDB taxonomy): Bacteria > Actinomycetota > Acidimicrobiia > IMCC26256 > JACDBD01 > JALZAA01. The sequence goes on from JBKPDN010000153.1 coordinate 3,576, forward strand.
AACCTCGAGAAGGTCACGGCTGCCGGCGCGCACTACGGCCTCGAGGTCGAAGTGTTGCGACTCGAGATCGGGGATCTTCGCGCCCTCCCCATGCCCGTGATCGTGCACTGGCAGTTCAACCACGTACTCGTCGTCGAGGGGTTCGGGCGTGACAGGGTCTTCGTGAACGACCCGGCCACAGGTCCTCGGACGGTCGACCTCGACGAGTTCGACCGATCGTTCACGGGCATCGTGATCGCGCTCCGGCCCGGGCCCGACTTCACCCGCGGTGGGCGTTGGCCGAGCGCGGCCCGTGGGCTCCTGAGGAGGCTCGGCCGGGCGCGGGCCGGACTCGTGTACTGCATCGTCGCCGGTCTTGCCCTCGTCGCGCCCGGTCTTGGAGTGGCGCTGCTCTTGCGGATGTTCATCGATGAGTACCTCGTCGGGGGACGCAAGCAGGTGCTCGGGCTGATCCTTGTGGGCTTCGTGGCTGCCGCCCTTTTGCAGCTGCTGCTCACGGCGGTACAGCAACGGGTGCTGCTCAGGGTCCAGACCAAGCTGGCGCTTCGCATGTCAACCGAGACCATCGCGAGCCTGCTGCGGCTTCCAATGAGCTTCTTCACACAGCGCTCGGCCGGCGACTTGGCCTGGCGGGCATCACTGAACGACCAGCTCGCACAGCTCCTCTCGGGGCAGCTCTCGCAGGCGGTGCTCGGGCTGCTCACCGCGCTCCTGTACATCGGCCTCATGCTCTACTTCGACCTCTGGCTCACGGGCGTGCTGCTGGTAATCACGTCCCTGTACGTCGTGACGCTGCTGGTTGGAGCGCGACGGCGTCGCGACCTCAACGCACGCCAGCTGCGAGAAGAAGCCGACGTGACTTCGACGGCGGCCGGGGGCATCAACCTGATCGAGTCGGTGAAAGCGGGAGGTGGCGAGAGCGCCCTATTCGACCGGTGGTCGTCGAAGTTCGCGTCTCTCGTTCAGGTACGCCAGCGCCTCGACCTCAGCGTCGTTCCACTATCGGTGCTTCCACCAATGTTGGGCTCCATGGCGGTAGCCGCCGTTCTCGGGATCGGCGCGCTGTTCGTGCTGCGCGGAGACATCACGATCGGGACACTGGTGCTCTTCCAGGTGCTGATGGCGGGGTTCCTGACGCCGCTCACGGCGGTGGTCTCGCTGGGCTCCAGCTACCAGCAGGTCGCCGGCATGCTCCACCGGCTCGATGACGTGATCATGGCCGCGCCCGACCCCGAGGTTGCAGAGCCCTCCGACGCCCGGACGGGCAACGCCGACAGCGCCGTCGCCGAGCCGCCCTCTCCCAACGGGGGTCGGCCGGCCGCGCCTCATCGCGCGGTGGGGCCTGGCTTCGCGAGTGACCGAAGCCCGCCGCGCCTCGAGGGGGAACTCGAGGTACGCAGCGTCACGTTCGGGTACAGCCCGGCCGATCCGGCCCTCATCACCGATCTCTCACTCCATCTGCTGCCCGGTCAGCGTGTCGCGCTCGTGGGCCCCACCGGGAGCGGAAAGTCCACGGTCTCGCGGCTCGTCACCGGCCTCTACCAGCCATGGACAGGCGAGGTCCTCCTCGACCGGCGGCCGCGTGCGGCGTTCCACCGCCACGCGATCACGAGCAGCATCGCTTTCGTCGACCAGCAGATCATGCTCTTCGAAGGCTCGGTACGCGACAACCTCACGCTCTGGGACCCGACCGTGCCCCACGCCGAGCTCATCCGAGCGGCCTCCGACGCGCAGATTCTCAACACGATCCTCAGTCGCCCCGGCGGCCTTGATGCCCACGTGGAAGAAGGCGGCCGTAACTTCAGCGGTGGCCAGCGTCAGCAGCTCGAGATCGCACGCGCGCTCGTGCGTCGACCTTCGCTGCTGGTTCTCGACGAAGCTACGAGCGCGCTGGATCCACCCACCGAGTACTCCATCGATCTCGCGCTCCGCCGGCGTGGGTGCACGTGCCTGATCGTCGCGCATCGATTGAGCACGATCCGGGACGCGGATCACATCGTGGTACTCGCGAGCGGCCAGGTCGTCGAGCAAGGCACCCACGAAGAGCTTCTCGCGTACGGAGGGCGCTATGCAGCTCTGGTCGTCGCCTAGCGGCCTCGGACCCGCACCCGCGTTGGCGCCGCCGGTCTATGCCGGACTCGCAGGGAACCGGATCCTCACGCTCGACGATCCGGGCACCGTGTGGCGGGTCGAGCGGGGTGAGCTCATCGTGTTCGCCGTCGAGACTCGTACCGGAGCACCGCACGGGCGGCGTCACTTCGTCGGCAGCTTCCAACCGGGCGACCTCGCGTTCGGATGCCGCCCCGACCTCGGCGCCGGGTTCGCCGTCGTCGCTACGGGCGCCAGCAGCGACACGTTGGTGCAATCCGCGCCGCTCGTCGGCGTGCAAGCACTCGCGACGAGCGCCGCCGGCGGGGTGGTGCTGCAGGCCGTCGAACGGTGGGTGGATACGATCACGGACTGCGTGTCGGACGGCGTACGGCCCGAGGACGCGGTGGCGCTGCAGCTCGGGGCGATCTCCTTGCTCAAGAAGGGATCGGTCGTCGAGTCCGCCCAGGGAGTGGCCTGGTTGCGTCCGCTGTCAGGTTCGCTCGCGCTGCTGGGAGACTCGGCCGGGAGGTGTCGCGCCGGTGAGCCTCCCCTCGCGCTCGCGGATCGCGCCTGGGTCCGGGCCGAGATGGACAGCAACGTCGCGGCCTATTCGACGGCGCAGGCGTTGGTCACTGCCGAAGGGTGGTCGGGTCTGGTCCGCTTGAGTGACCAGGTGCTCGTCATGTTTCGCAAGCGCGTCGCCGCCGACACCCGCGACCTGGCCGAGCGCTCCGCCAAGACCGAGGCGATCACGGCCGCCGAGAGTCGGGCGACGGTCTCGCAGCTCGCAAGTGTTCTCACCGAACGGCGCCAGCCGCCGCTCGAGGTCGTGACCGATCCGCTGCTCCTCGCCGCCCAGGCCGTAGCACAGCAGCTGCGGATCCGAGTGCGCCCGACACCGAGCCCCACGAATGGAGACGTTGGGGATGGGCTCCGCGAGCTTGGACAAGCGTCGGGCTTCCGAGTCCGCAAGGTGACGCTGGCCCCGCGGTGGTGGAAGAACGGCAGCGCCCCGATGGTCGGCGCGCGGGCCGACAACGACGCCCCCGTCGCACTACTTCGCCGTCGTGGCGGTTACGACGTCGAGGATCCCCAACGCGTCGATCGGCGCCGCGTCGATTCCGGCGTCGCCGCCGAGCTCCGCGAGCAGGCGTACGAGCTGACCCCACCCCTGGAAGCCGGCCCTCACAGGCTGCTCGGGCTGTTGCGGATCGGGTTCCGCGGTACGGGCCGCGATCTCGGGCTGGTCCTCGCAGCCGGGCTCCTCGGTGGGCTCGCCAGCCTGCTTGTGCCGGTCGCGACCGGAGTGATCTTCAACGACATCGTGCCCGGTAACCAGCGTGCCCGCCTCCTCGGCGTCGTGATCGCCCTCGCGCTCGTCGCGCTGGCCGTGGCCTTCGGTGGTCTACTCCGAGGGGTCGCGCTGGCCCGGGCACGCAGCATGTTCGACCTCGCGTCGCAGAGCGCGGTCTGGGACCGACTCCTGAGGCTTCCTGCTGCCTTCTTCGGCCGATATCCGACCGGCGCGCTGCTGAGCCGCGCTCAAAGCCTGACCGCAGTGAGGACGCTTCTGACCGACACGGTGCTCGCCGCCCTCGTGACCGGCACGTTCGCGCTCGTCAACATCGTGATCCTTTTCGCGGGCGGCTGGCTCTTGGCGGCCGTCGCGATCGCGCTGATCCTCGTGCAGCTGATCATCCTCGGGCTCCTGACGGTCGTGCAGGTTCGACGCGCCCGGGAACAACTTGCCGCGACGAACCGGACACAGGCCATCTCCTACCAGGTGATCCAAGGGATCGCGAAGGTCCGTGTCGCCGGCGCGGAGACGCGCGCCTTGGCGCACTGGGCCGGCGCGTTCAGCGCTCAGCGTCGGGCCGCGTTTGCAGCGGGCAGGGCCGCGGCCCGCTACACCGTGTTCAGCACCGTGTGGGCGACAGTGACGATCCTCGGGGTAACGGCCGCTGTCGTCGAAGTCGGCGGTGTCGAACCCGGCACCTATCTGGCGTTCACCGCCGCGTTCGGGCTGATCCTGGCGGGTATCACGGCCGTCGGGAACAGCCTGTTCCAGGTCGCCCTTTGTGTGCCCCAGCTCGAGCAGCTCCATCCGATCCTCGACGCCGAGCCCGAGGCAGTCGCCGGTCGCGAAGCCCCCGGCCCGCTGCGGGGGATGATCGAGCTCCATCAAGTGACCTTCCGCTACGACCCGAACGCGCCCGCCGCCGTTCAGGATCTCTCCCTACACGTCGAACCCGGTGAGTTCGTCGCAATCGTCGGGCCGTCGGGCGCGGGCAAGTCGTCTTTGCTCCGCTTGCTCCTTGGGTTCGAGCAACCCGAATCCGGAACCGTGGCCTACGACGGTCGCGACCTGGCGAACCTCGATGTCACCGCCGTTCGACAGCAGATCGGCACCGTGCTCCAAGACGCACGACTCCTCCCGGGCACCATCTTCACGAATGTCGCGGGTGGCCGCGTCATCAGCAAGGCTGACGCCTGGGCCGCGGCGGAAGCCGCCGGAGTGGCCGACGAGATCAGGGCGATGCCCATGGGCCTGGATACGGTCGTGAACGACACTTCCAGCACCCTGTCCGGCGGGCAGCAGCAGCGCCTCCTCATCGCCCGAGCTTTGGCGTCGAAACCGCGTCTCCTGTTCTTCGACGAAGCCACAAGCTTCCTCGACAGAGTCACTCAAGCCGTTGTGCGTGACCGCGTCGCGCGCCTCCGCGTGACCCGGATCGTCATCGCCCATCGCCTGAGCACGATCATGGCCGCCGACCGGATCATCGTCCTCGACCAGGGTCGGGTGATTCAAGAGGGAACCTATGCGCAGCTCGGCTCAGCTCCGGGCCTCTTCGCCGACCTGGCGGCCCGTGAATTGGTCTGAGACATTCTGCTCTGTGTGGAGCGGTCCGTAGTGGTCAGGCGAACCTTGTGGCGCGAGTACCTGTGCTACTCCACGCGCTCCTTGATCGACTCGTCTCATCCCGCCCGCCGTGCCGTCGGCCGGCGTCACCGCGCGTAGGCTGCGCGCATGCTGCGACGCCTGGCCGCGTGGTGCTACCGCCGCCGCCGACGCGTCGTCGTCGGGTGGGTCATCGCGCTGATCGTGATCAGTGTGCTCGGCCAGACGGTCGGGGGCGATCTGCTGAAGACCTTCTCGTTGCCGGGCACGGAATCGGACCGCGCCTTCAACGTGCTCAAAACGGAGTTCTCGCGTAAGGGCGACACGGGCGATCTTGCATTCAGGGTCAAGGGGCCCGGCGACGTCAACTCGGCTGACGTCCGAAGCGAGATCGAGCCCGTCTTCGCGAAGCTGCGCAAAGAGCCGCACGTCGTGAGCGTGACGACTCCGTACGAGCCGGCAGGAAGCCGCTTCGTGGCCCGCGGAGGCAAGATCGCGTACGCCGAGATCCTCTTCGACGTGCAGGCGAACGACGTCCCGCTCGACCTCGCGTCGCACATGCGCACCATCGCCAAGGACGGGAACTCTCGGCGCTTGCAGGTCGAGCTGGGTGGCTCGATGTTCACGGAGCAGACGCAGCCCGCGAGCGAGGCGATCGGGATCCTCGCGGCGGTCGTCATCCTGTTGATCGCGTTCGGCTCGCTGCTCGCGATGGGCATGCCCATCATGACCGCGCTGTTCGGCATCGGGATCGGGCTCGCGTTCGTCAATCTGCTTGCGAGAGTCTTGGACGTGCCGTCGTTCGCGCCGCAGGTTACGGCGCTCATCGGTATCGGTGTCGGCATCGACTATGCGCTGTTCATCAGCACTCGGTACCGCGAGGGCTTGCACGAAGGTCGCGATCCCGAGAATGCGGTGGTGCACGCGATCGACTCGAGCGGGCGAGCCGTGCTGTTCGCCGGTGGCACCGTTGTGATCTCCTTGCTCGGACTGTTCTTCATCGGCGTGTCGTTCATCCGCGGGCTGGCAGTCGGCGCGTCGCTGGCCGTGCTGTTCGTGATGGCCGCCGCGGTGACGCTGCTCCCCGCGGTACTGGGTTTCGCCGGTCACACGATTGACCGGTTCGCGCTTCCGAGCGCTCGCCGCGGGCGTTCCGTCGAGAACAGTTTCTGGACGCGCTGGAGCCGTACGTTGCAGGCTCGGCCGTGGCCGGCCGCGATCGGTGGGCTCGTGATCCTCGTCGTCCTCGCGGTGCCGTTCTTCGGATTGCGCTTGGGCGTGGCCGACGCGGGGAACGACCCGACGTCGTTGACGACGCGGCGCGCGTACGACTTGCTCAGCCAGGGGTTCGGGCCGGGCTTCAACGGTCCGCTCCTCCTCGCCAGCGAGGTGCACTCGCCTGCCGACGCCGACGCGGCGGCCCGCCTCGGCGACAGGATCGCCCGCGATCCCGGCGTCGCCCAGGTCAGCCCGCCGATTCAGAGCCCGAACGGCAAGGGCGTGCTGCTCCGGGTCGTCTCCAAGGGGTCGCCCCAGGACCAGAGCACCACCGAGCTCGTCCACCGCTTGCGCGATGTCACCGTGCCGGACGCGACGCGCGGATCGACACTCAACGTGCACGTCGGCGGTCAGACCGCGGTCGGCGTCGACCTCGCCGACACCGTCGGGCAACGCCTGCCCTACATGTTCCTTGCGATCCTGCTCCTCAGCTTCGTGCTCCTGATGCTCGTGTTCCGCTCGCTGCTCGTTCCGCTGAAGGCCGTGATCATGAACCTGCTCTCGATCGGCGCGGCCTACGGCGTCATCGTCGC